>NZ_JBXFWG010000007.1:0-123782 GCF_056854535.1 Stenotrophomonas sp. STEN054
GGCCACAGCGATGGCGCTATGCCTGGCTGTCGGGTTCGCCCTGCCCCACAAGGCTCAGGCCGCTGTGCACGGCTTTGATAACGGCGCACAGGCTATACATTATGCGAAATGGTGGATGGCCCGAGCTGCGGCGTTCGTCTCCTCCGCATGGCAATGGCTGGGCCTCTGGCTCGGCTCTTGCCTCCCTGATCGCTCCCCCGACAAGGACGAACTGGCAGCGTAATGGAATTCGACCCGTACAACCGCACTGAACTAACCGGCCCTTGGGCCGGTTTTGCTTTCCTTGGCAACCGCCTGATTACGCCCGAAGGCCGCGAGCTGCTGCCAGAGGATCTCGCTTGGCTGTCGCTTACCGCCTGCCAAGCACAAGAATGGCGGCGAATGATGGATCAGCTGCGCGGAAAGTCAGCTGAATCGCCCCAGCGAAACCATTGCAGCGCAAGCGATTCCAATGTGGTGGATGTGGCCACCTTGATGGCCCGGCGCCAACGAAGGTTGTCCAGGGTGATGGCTGGCCCCAGCGCCGAGCCACCCATGGCAGTAGAAATCAAACCGGGGCGTAAGCCCCGTGCGCGCGGGTGAAGCGTTGTCCGTAGGGGCCCTGCCCCTACACCCCAGCTACAATGCCCGCAGGACGCCTTGGGAAACGTATGGACCGCGAACGACGCGAACCGACCTTTAGCGCTCCTGATCTGCATGACGTGCAGTTTCGGGGGAATAGAAACCGCCCAGCACGGCAGCAAGAGCCTGCGTCGCCATGGAACTACATCGGCGTAAGTGCCGCGTTGTTGATTGCAATTTCCATGGGGCTCATTGAGTGGAACGCTCGGCGGCAAGCAGCCGCAATGACGCGAGAATTGATACGCCCAGCAACTCCCGAAGAGCAAGCCCAATTGGACAGGCAGGCCGCAGAATGGGAGCGAAAACTACATGCCGAAGCTGCAGCCGAGTCGGCTCAACTACAGCGTGAACTATGGGGCGCGCTTGAACGTGTTGCTCCACCACCGCGCCCCTTGAATGGTGACGAACGCTGCATCGACGGTCGCCGCTTTCAGCGCATCGAAGGCGGTTGGCGGGACCGCCCCAACGATCCCTGCTAAGCACGTGAAGCGACACTACACCCGGTCACAGCTTAGATTCGACCTCCGGGAGCGTCATGTAGGAAGCCGTTTTGTACGGCGGCGACTCAGGGAAGGTCCCAAGAGCTCTCTGGGTGCGGGGGATCACGCCACCTTGGACAGCAGCCGTGTAGTTGGCCTGTTCCCGTCGCGGCGGCGTATCTGCCTCCCGCTGCTGAGGTGCAGTCGAGGCAACCTGCGCCGGAGCCTTGAACGGGTTGTATGGCTCACCCCAGCGGGCAATATCCCGGCATACGTCGTCACGAATAACCATGCGCGTCATCTGCTCAGTGACGCAGCGGCAGCTGTTTTCGGTGCTCATGCAGTAGACGTGAGGGTCAGACACAACCGGCCGCGCCATAAAGGCGGGAGCGGACCACGGTACGTCCTGCACCTGGGGCGTGATAGCGGCCACGTAGTCCTCGCCTGTCTGCATCGCAACGCGAGTTGCGGTGGTTGTGCGAGCAGGGTCGCTGCCGCCACTTCGGCTCGCCGTGGGCTCGCCGAGCGTGGCGGCAACGCCCTGCTCTTCCGCCCCAGCCACGTCCGCGTACGCGCTGCGGAACAGGAAAAACCACGTGCCGCCCAGCAGCAGGGCGCCGGTTCCGCCGATCAAAATGGCCTTCTTGACGACGGCCGGCATGCGGTACTTGATCGTGTGCGGGCTATTCGCAGAAACGTACATCTTGCCGGCGGTTTCAATGGGAAACCGGAACGTCTCCTGATCCGCCTTAGATCGACCGCGCGGGCTGCGCGGATCTTCCATGATTTCGTCACTGCGATAGAGCTTGGACGACAACTTGCCTGACTCACGCAGCAGGTGTTCGTGGCAACCGACAAGATCCTTGATGTGGCTGTCCAGGTACTTAGGGTGCTGCGTCAGCAGCACCATGCGAACACCCTCCTCGCCTCGCATGGTGTTCATGGCTTTCAGGTAGTCGGGAGCGTAGCCGGAGCGGCGTTCGCCGAACCACTTCTGAGCCTCGTCAACGAAGAGGATGGCGCCCGGGGGCAACTCCTGCCACTTCCGCGGATCTTCCCAGTCGATGACGCCGGGCACGGTGAGCCCCTTGAATCCCGCCTGATAAACCTTCTCGCCCTCCTCAATGGCGGCGTTCATCAGCTGCACAGCGCGGAGCGTCTTGCCACTGCCGAGGATGCCCGTCAGCAGCGACATTGCCGCAGTCTTGTAGATGCTCACGGGTTGCCCCTCTTACCGAGGAACAGCCGCTCCGTGCCCTTGAATCCGTAGGCGCTGAGGATGATGGAGACGGCCACATCAATGCCCAAGGCGTGCAGCCAAGCGGCGATATTGCCGGGCATGGCTTGCCACTTGACAAGAGCCCAATCAAGCATGGGCTGAAGAATGAGCAAGTAGCTACCGAGACCGACACCAAGCCCCATGAACGACTTCGTCACCCAGCGAGCCGCCTTGCTGATGATCAGCTTGGAAACCCACACGCCCAAACCTTCGGTAAAGATGCTCATCCGTTGCCCCTCATGATTGCGATAGCTGCCAGCGCGGCACCGGCGATGATCAACACGCGCAAGATCGCGATGAAATCCAGAACCTGCTGAGGGATCTCAAACTTGACGCCCTCGACGGTGAAGCTGTAACCAAGCTGGCCGGACCCATACGCGAGCTTCCCTTCATCGAGCTTCGGACCGTCGCCAGAGTCGGGCAGGAAGATGGAGCCCTCGCCGTCGTCGCCGTCGCCCTGGCCTGCATGCGCTTCGACGCCCTTAACCAGCCCTTCCGCGTTGCATCGGGATCGCCACTGCTGTAGCAGCTGCGAGTAGGCCTCAGCCTTGCAGCTAGCGCCAGCGCAAACCGGTACGTCCTCCGGTGCGCAGCCGTCGCCCTTGGAAATTTCCGAGCCTTTCGTGTTGCACTGGATCTTCCATGTGAACCGAAGGTGCAGGCACTTGAGGGTATCGCCGGTGCATGCAGGTGGCTGCTCGCAGTTGCCGCTATCCGTCGCAGAATCGCCGTCGCCGTCTTTGCCGCTGCCGGTGCCGGTGCCTTTACCTGGCGCACCATTGCCGCTGGTGTTGGTATTGCCGTCTGGACTGTTGTCGCCAGTACCGTTCTTCGAGGTGCCGCTGTTGGTCTGAGTGAAGTTCGTGACGTTGTACGTGGTGCACGTGTTGTTGATGCAAACGGTGTTCTGGTGCCCTTCGTTTCGCTGGTACTCCTTGGTCGGGTCCGGGGATGCGGGCGGCAGCACGGGCTTGCCCTGCTCGCTCTTGCTTTGCGCGTCGGTGCCGTCTTTCTTCTCACCAGTCTCGTTGGGTTGCCAGCAGAACGTCTTGCCCGTCGAGGCGGTCGTGCAGTGGTTACCGTCAGGCTTTACGCACGCGGTTTGGCCTGAGCCGAGAGCCGTGCACTCATCAGGTTTGGGCTTGGTCTCATCCTGCTTATCGTTCTCGAGCGGGCCAATGCCCTTGCTAGGTCCTGTTGGCGTACAGACGTCGCCGTTGTAAGTGCGATCTTTCATGCCATACACCTTGATTCCGCCGTTGCTCTGACTGAACGGCGTGCCCTGGACTCGACAGCCGGAAATGCAGGTGCTGGGTTCGCTGTACCAAGGCGCCGCGTCAGCAAGCTTGTTCCTATTGCGATCCTGACAGGACTCGTTTTCAGGCCATGCCATGCGAATAGAGCTACAGGCGCCGCCGGTTGGCGCCATCAACATGACCTGCACTACACGGTTATAGGCGTCCATGTTGGTCGCTCCGACAGTCACGAGCCCCGGGCCATAGCCGCACGCACCGGAAGACGCGCGGAAGGATGCTGATGCGGATGCCATGGCAGCGGCAATGCCTTGATCGGGGCAGAGATACGCGCCACCGGACGACTCCGGAGCGGTTGGGCTGCACATCGAGTAATCAGCGGCGAAAGCTCGACCTCCAAAGAGGGCAAGAAGCGCGGCAACGATCACGTAGACGACGCGGCGCACCAGCGTTCGCGCGAACAGACGAAGGAGCCAGCGCATCACAGCCTCGCGCAAGTCGCAGTAAGCACAACCCACCACACAAGCATCACCAAGCCTTCCATGTGAACTCCCGAATGAAAAAGGGGAGGTCGCCCTCCCCTATCTGGAACAGTCGCCGATGCGATCGGCTTACTTGCGGCCGATCAGGCCAGCGGCCTTCAGGCCCCAAACAGCGGCTGCGAAGGCGATGATGATCACCAGGGCGTAACCGGCGTAGGTGCCGATCTTGACCGTGATGCTGGACGGATCGAACGCCGCGTCCTGGGCGAACGCCAGCGACGGGACCATGGCGGCGGAGGCCACCAGTGCAGCGGCACGTGCCTTGGTGGAAGCGGCGACAGCCTTGGCGCGGTGCATCAGGGACTCACGGTTCTTGCGGTTCATTGGATCTCTCTCTCTGCGGGTGGGAAAAGCAGGCGTTTTGCAGCAGCTACGACCATCACGGAAGTGAAGAAGGCAGCGCCGACCACGTTGGCCTGTTCAACGGTGGGTAGGTAATGCGTCCAATCGGACTGCTCCAACCACACCTCCTGCGAACAGTGGCCGGTAGGTTCGTCGTATGAGACGCAGGTAAGGACGCGGGCCATGCTCAAAGCTCCCCCCACTCACGCCGCTTTCTGATGACCCAGCGAGCCAGCAGAAGCGCAACGAGAAGACCCAGCACGAAGCCCGCTGCGAGCAACGTGTACGGGTTGGTGGTGGCAATGAGCATGCCCATGGCTCAGGCCTTGGTATGAGGGACTGCGGGCGCAGCCTTGGCCTGCAGCGGGATCAGGTCGACGTAACGCTTGAGCGTCAGATCGCCGTAGGCCGACAAGGCGAACGACATCGGGTCGAGATCGTATTCACCAGCCGGATAGGCCGGACGCTGACCGAGGCCGACACGGAACGGCAGTTCGAAGCCGTTGCCCAGGTCGAGGCCGACCATCTGCGAACGGATGATGTTGTTGGTTTTCTGGTTGCGCTGTTCATCGACAGCAGCAGACTTCACGCGGCAGACAGGCATAGTTCTTCCCTCACGAAACGGTGGAGCGCGTCACCCTTGGCGATACCGCGAAAACGTCCGGGGTGACCATCACGGACGATGCGGGCCTCTACGAAGTCGGACCATGAATCGCCGAATGCTCCGCGCAGGACACTGAGGGCTGGGCCGACCTGGCGCTCTAACCACAGCACCATGGCCTCAGCCGAAACTTCAACTTGCTTGCGAATGGTGCGCATGCGAGTGCACACCCCTTGAATGAGATCCTGTAGGGCGCTGTACGCCCCGCGCAGGTACGCGCCGGGGTTGAGCAGCACATCGAGAGGAATCTCCATGTGCTTGCCATACAAGCGCACTTCTGCGCGCACCCAGCGGGAGGTAGGCAGGCCCTCGGCCTTGCCCTTCTCGTAGACGCAAAGCTCTTTATGGCCTTTGCCACCGACATACAACGTGCAGCCGGTGTCGTGGCCTTCGTCGGAGATAAAGCGATGACGCGGAGGGCAACCGCCCTCAGTGAAACCACCCTGAGCGGCAACTTCGCGAAGCGCATGTACGTCCAGGCGTTCGCCTTCGTAGTCATCGTGGGCGCAGTCAACGCGGGTGATCTTGCCGCTGAGCATGGTCAGCTGCTTGAACACACGGGCGCGGTCACGAATCCACTTGCACCCCATGCCGGTGAGGCTGATGCAGACGCTGCTGTGCTTGCCGCCGATGCCGACGCGGCCGACAACCTCGTTTTCCCGGTCAATCAGCACAGCCGACTGCTCGTAGAAATTCCAGTGCTTCTGGCGAATGGCACCGGCAACGACTTCACCGCGAAAACCGAAGATGCGGAACAGCAAGAGGTCCAGCTTCTTGCAGTTGACTTCTTCAAGGGCGGAGAGCGGGACCACAAAGGTCAGGTAGTCGATAATCGCGTCTTCCTGACCCTTTTGGCCCGTGTTACTCCCCGGGCCAATTCCGACCGCTGCCGCTGCTGCGGCAGCCCCCTTTTCACCGGGCGAAACCGGGGATAAGCCCCCTGCTCCGCCACTGACGGCCATGCGGAAGCGAGCGCGATCAGCGGCCATTGCGGAACCCCACGACGAAGCCGGTAACGGCGCAGAAGGTCGCGGGCAGGAACCACGCACTGATCTTGACCGAAGCCGCCATGGCGGCGAAGCACGCGGAAGCGAGGAACCACTTAGCCATTGATGGCCTCCTGCTGCTCGGCGTAGCGGGCAGCTTCCAGCAGGTCGCCACGCTTAGTGGCGGCGATTTCCAGCTGGGCAAGCATGATGACCTGGGCTTCGGCCGCAGGCTTGGGCGCAGTGGCCGCGATCAATTCGCGGGCCTTGCGCGGGAAAGTGGCGATGCCAAATGCGATGGCGGCGCAGGAGCCGACCAGAACGAGTGCAATGATGGGGTCGATCACTTGTCACCGCCCTTGCGGTGCTTGTAGTCGGCGCGAATCCACAGCAGCAGGCCGTAGCAGACCGCCGCGCCGCAGATGTAGAACAGCAACTCGTCCATGGTGTGTCCCCTGCCCCAAGCCCCCAAGAGGCCCGCCAGCGGCCTTGGGGGGTCCGGTGGCGGGTGGATTCAAAGACCCTTTGAATCCGGACGTGATTCAATACCCCTTGTAATCCAATGTCAAGGGGCTTTGAAAGCGATGTCCACCATTGATGAGCTTCTGGACGCAGCGAAGGCTGCAACGAAGTCGGCAAACGACTCGGAATTAGCGAAGGCGCTGGGCATCAAGCCTGCGGCCGTGAGCAACTACCGGAGAGGCGTCTCGCTGCCGAACGCCGTGGTCTGCGCGACCTTGGCAGGGTTGACCGGCACGCCATTGGCGCGGGTTCTCGGGATTGTCGGCGAAGCGAGGGCGATAAGCTCCGACGAAAAGGCTGTCTGGCGGCGTCTGGCGGCCACAGCGATGGCGCTATGCCTGGCTGTCGGGTTCGCCCTGCCCCACAAGGCTCAGGCCGCTGTGCACGGCTTTGATAACGGCGCACAGGCTATACATTATGCGAAATGAAGTATCGGTCGACTTCGTGTTGTTTTCAGAAGCGGCTTGGATGTCCTGACGCAGCTGCTTCTCAAGGGCCCTGTGTTGTTCGGATGCCTTGCTTTGCTGCACCTGGAGATCCTTCATCTCTTGGCGGGCTCGATCAACATCGCTGAGCGCTCGATTTTCAACAGATCTGACGTACTCGGCCCAGTCCTCCCGCTCAGATTTCGCCGTCTCTAAGGCCTCGTTAAGCCGGGCATCGAGTTGCTGTCTCACTGTCTCGGTTCGGTCGGCCCTTCGGCGCTCGAGGTCGCACTGCTCTGCAAGTTCAGAGATCTGTAACTGAAGCTGCTCGACTAGGTGCTGTAGCTCTGAAGCTTGGGTCGCTGCAATTCTCTCCTCGGTGATAGCAAGGTCACGCTCTGCACTCATTCGCGCCAGCTCTTCAGTCACAAGTCGGGAACTGGCCTCCAGCGTTTCACGCTCGGCAGCCAGAGCCTACTCGGACGATACAAGCTCTCGACGGGCGGCCTCCTGGGCATGCTTCAGCGCAAGCTCCCACCATTGTCCGGCAAGTTCTGCCAACACCGCTGACGCATCTTCCATGTCCGGACGCGCTGACTGCAGACGCGTGCCAAGTCGGTTCCACCATGTCTCCAGCCAGCGGGTCACCGTGTTCGGCGAGCCTGTCCCCAAGTGAGCACGGATCCGTTCGACAGTGGGGCGCTCGCCCTTGGCCACCAGCTCGTCGGCGGCGGTATGGACGTCAGATTCCGTGATGCCGCGGGTCATGTGAATTCTCCTGTATTGGTGCCCTACTCTGCTGGCACCGTACTCGCGATAAGTGATGATTATCGCTAGTAGATGCTTTGTTGCATAACGTACATTACATAGTATGAAGCGAATTGGCACATTTCCTAGTGTGGTAGCGACGGCCGCGCACTTGGTGCTCCCCGAGCAACTCGCCCAACAGGCCGCCAACGCAGTGTGTGAACTGCTCGCCGAAGCGGCCGCGGCCAATACCACCCGCAGTTATGCTACGGCCCTGCGCTACTGGGCCGGTTGGCACCAGGCCCGCTATGGGATTGAGCTGGCCTTGCCGGCGAACGAGGCCGTGGTGATCCAGTTTCTGGTCGACCACATCCAGCGCAAGAGCAAGACGGGCCTGGTCAGCGAGCTGCCGCCGGCGATCGACGAGACCTTGGTGGCCGCCGGCCTGAAAGCCAAGGTCGGTCCGCTGAAGCTCTCAACCGTGGTCCAGCGCGTCGCCGTGCTGTCCACCGCGCACAAGCTCAAGCGCTTAGCCAACCCGTGCGAACTGCCCAGTGTCCGCACCCTGCTCAGCCGCGCCCGGCGCGCGGCGGTGAAGCGCGGCGAGCGCCCCACGAAGAAGACCGCCATTACCCGGGCCGAACTGGAAGCCATGCTGGCCACCTGCGATGACAGCCTGGAAGGTCTGCGCGACCGCGCCCTGCTCTGCTTCGGCTTTGCCAGCGGCGGGCGCCGGCGTAGCGAAATTGCCGCAGCGGACCTGCGCGACCTGCGCAAGGTCGGCGACGACGGCTACATTTACCGGCTGGAGTATTCAAAGACCCAGCAGGCAGGGGTCAAAGCGGATTCGACGCCGGACAAGCCGATACTGGGGCGCAGTGCCGAGGCCTTGGCGGCTTGGCTGGACGCTGCACGGATCGTCGAGGGGGCGATCTTCCGGCGAATCTGGAAGGGACGGGTCGGCCCTACCCTTCTCCCGGGCTCCATCGCTACCATAGTCAAGAGGCGGGCTCGTTTGGCGGGCTTGGAGGGGGACTTTGGGGCGCACAGCCTGCGATCGGGGTTCGTGACCGAAGCGGGCAAGCAAGGGGTTCCACTCCCAGCGGTCATGGCTATGACCGAGCACCGATCGGTGGCGAGCGTAATTGGGTACTTTCAGGCGGGCGCGGCTGAGGACAATCCAGCGGCGCGCTTACTCAAGTAGTGCATCCGGCCTACTACTGCGTCGACTAAGGCTCGTTCTGACGGATATAGGCTAGGCAAACAGGAAAAAGTCATGCATATCTCCAAGATCAGTCTCGTCAACTATCGCAATTTCGCCAACGCGAAGCTGATTTTCAACAAGGGCATCAACACCATCATCGGCGAGAACGGATCCGGAAAGACCAACCTATTCCGGGCGATTCGGCTCCTGCTGGACGACAACCTGCTGCGCTCAGCGCACCGCCTCGACGAGAAGGATTTCCACCGAGGCCTCGAGCGCTGGCAAGGCCACTGGATCATCATCAGCATCGAGTTCCAAGAGGTCTCGCAAGACGAGGCCATCCAGTCGCTCTTCCTGCATGGCACCGGCAACGTCGGTGCCGGCACCGTCTCCAAGGCCACGTACAACCTGATCTTCCGGCCGAAGGCCGAAATCCGCCGTCGCCTGTCGGAACTGACCGCCGGAGACCACGACGGGATGGCGGCAATACTTTCCGGGGTCTCGATCGAGGACTACGAGACCCTCTTCACCGGCAAAAGCGAGGCGGACTTCAACGATCCCGCCGTCTACGCCGAGATCGTTGGCGACTTCAAGAACACCTCGTTTGGCAAGGAACTGGACCACCCCGCAATCGGTGTGCGAGTCCCCGTCATGCTCTCTGTCTCGAAAGAAATCTCCTTCACCTTCGTGCAGGCGCTCAGAGACGTCATTGCCGAGTTCCAGAACAATCGAACCAACCCGCTGCTCAACCTGCTAAAGCGCAAGAGTGGCGAGATCGATCCCGTCACGTTCCTGCCCATCACCGAAAAGGTCAAGGATCTTAATGATGCCATCGAAGGGCTCGGCGACGTCCAGACCGTGCGCTCGGACATCGTCGACACTATCAAGGAGGCCGCGGGCGAAGCGTATTCGCCTTCTTCCATGTCGATCCGGTCAGACCTCTCCGATGAGGCCGACAAGCTCTTCCAGTCGCTCAAGCTCTTCGTGGGCGAAGCGGGGAACGGTTACGAGGGTGCGGTCCACGAGCTCAGTCTCGGCGGTGCCAACCTAATCTACCTGACCCTGAAGCTGCTCGAGTTCAAGTATCAGAAAGCCAGCCAATCATTCGCCAACTTCCTGCTCATCGAGGAGCCGGAAGCACACATTCACACCCATATCCAGAAAACGCTGTTCGATCGCCTGAACTTCGCCGATACGCAGATCATCTATTCGACCCACTCCACCCACATATCCGAGGCCAGCAACGTCGAGAACATGAATATCCTCGGCAACGTCGGCGACGGTTGTGAGACCTACCAGCCGACTGCCGGCCTCGATCCCGTCGACATCGGCAACATCCAGCGGTACCTGGACGCGGTTCGCAGCAACCTGCTGTTCGCCAAAAGCGTCATGCTGGTGGAGGGCGACGCCGAGGAGATCCTGATCCCCACGCTGGTCAAGAAAGTGCTTGGAATCACGCTCGACGAGCTGGGCGTTAGCCTGATCAACATCCGTAGCACGGGCTTCCAGAACGTAGCTGTGCTGTTCCATGACGACCGGATCAAGAAGCGCTGCGCAATCGTCACCGACCTGGACGCGACCTTCTTCGATACCACGCCTGCCGCAACAGACGATGCCGCGCTGTCCAAGTTCAAGGCCAAGTGCGCCAGCGCGCAGAGCAAGGGAGTCGCACGGAAGACAGCTTTGGACGCGTTCTCGCACGACAATCCATGGGTTGAGTGCTTCTATGCCCCTCACACCTTCGAGGTCGATTTCGTCGACGCCGGCAACGCTGACCAGGTCGTTTCGGCGATCGCCAGCGTTTACAAGGACCCGGCAACGATCGCAACAGCCAAGGCCGAGCTGGAATCCAAGGACATCGCCGTTTTCGGTAGGCGTGCGTTGCTGATGGCGAACTACGAAGGAAAAGGCTGGTTCGCCATCGCGCTTGGCAACCGGATCGACCACCAGGTTATCATCCCCGACTACATCGTGGAGGCGATTCACTTCCTGCGCCCCATGCTGTCGACGGACGTCTGGTTCCACATCCTGAGCTTCCGTGTGGCGTGCATCGAGAAAACGGGCCTGTCGACGCCGGAGGTCATCCAAAGCACCCGCGAGGCCCTGAAGTTGTTCCGGGCAGGCGACATGGACCTGGCCGCGATCAAGGCCTTGATGCTGGTGACCTTCACTGCCGATCCGATCAACCGAATCCTTGACAAGGCCGGCTGACATGACCGTTTGGACCAACCACGATCTGAACGACTCGCAAAAGGACGCTATCCGCGAGGCCGGCAGCGTCTTCTTGGTCGCGTGTCCGGGTAGCGGCAAGACAAGGACACTGACGTTCAAGATCGCTGAAGAGCTGTCGAAGCTGGAGTCCCCGCGGCAATGCCTCGTTGCCATCACATATACGCACCGGGCGGCCGACGAAATCAAAGAGCGTATCGAGCGACTCGGTGTCGATGCGTCCCGCCTCTGGATCGGAACGATCCACTCCTTCTGTCTGGAGTGGATACTACGGCCCTACGGGATCTACCACGACGATTTGAAACACGGGTTCACGGTGGCCAGCAGCAACGACTCCGAGAAACTGCTGACCGAATTGTGCGCGCCTTATCGCTCCCCCAAGGTGACCTATTGGGACTGCGGCTTCTACTTCACCAAGGATGGATACATTCTGACCTGCCAGGATTCGCGCAAGCACGCCGCGCTCAACGGGATCCTCCAGGACTATTTTCACACGCTCTCGAATGATCGGAAAATCGACTTTGAGCTGATGCTTTACTACGCCTACGAGCTGATCTCGAAAAACCCGTCGATCGCGAAGCTCCTGTCCGGTATCTTCCCCTTTATCCTCATCGACGAGTACCAGGACACCAAAGAAATCCAGTACTCAATCGTCTCCGAGATTCTGGCTGCGGGAGCGGGACAAACCCGGGCGTTCGTCGTCGGTGACCCCAATCAGGCCATCTTCCAGTCGCTTGGAGGGTTCGCTATCTCACCCAAGGACTTCGCCGCGCTGTCGGGCGTCGCCTTCAAGGAAGCCGAGCTTACCCGCAACTATCGATCCTCGGGCCGCATCATCGACTACTTCGGCCATTACGACCTCTACGGAGCGACTATCGAGGCCGCGTCCAAGCACAAGGCATATCCCAGCATCATCACCTACGATGCGACGACTAGTAAGGATGGCCTCGAGGACCAACTTGTGGCGTTAATCCGTTACAACATCGACACGCTGGGGATCGAGCCTTCGGAGATCTGCGTGCTCGCGCCGCAGTGGGTGCATCTTGCGGGCATGACCCGGCGACTGGTGAGCAGAATGCCAGACTGCGAGTTCGACGGGCCGGGAATGGTGCCTTTTGCTCGCGACATTGACAATTTCTGGTACAAGGTCGCTCGCATAGCGCTGACCAACGCATCGCCGGGGCTGTACGTCCGCAGGCTGCGCTGGGCCAAGGAGATCCTCGTCGAACTGGAGGCTGCCGGGGTGTCGACGCCGGGTATGACGCCCAAGCGACTTCTGCGGGAGGCCAATAGCATTGCCTTGGTTGAAACCGATGGCTTGAAGTACGTTGAGCTGTACTTTGGTGCCCTGTTCTCCGCACTCGGCGTCGATTTCACCGCCTTTCCAGCACTTCTAGACCAGTACGCTTCCTTCTTCGAGAGTTCCTCCACCCGGATCGCGCGACTTAGAAAAGAGGGCGCCCAGTTCATCGGAGAGATCGATGCGTTCCGTCGAGTGTTCCGGGACCGTTCCGGGATCACCCTGTCAACCATCCACGGCATCAAGGGGGATGAATACGACACGGTCATTGCTTATGCGTTGCTCGAGGGCATGGTCCCGCATTTCGCGGATGCCGATGGTAGCAACAGTGCAAACCGCCTCTTGTACGTGCTCGCGTCGCGGGCGAGGAAGAACCTGCACCTGATCGCGGAACGTGGCCGCATGAACGGACTGGGTGCCGAGTACGTTCCAACGGAAGTGCTTCGCAGGTGCCGGTTCGACTACGACACTTTCGCTTAGGCGCTACGTGCCTCGTCGTGATTGCTGTAGATCCTCCACTTGATCCGTTTCCGTTTCATTAGCTGGAAGAAGCTCTCCATCGCCGCGTTGTCATGGCAGTTTCGCTCTTGGTACGAGTCCATGCAATTCTCCGAGTCGAACCTCTGGATGATTGCCTGTTCCAAAATTAGCCGCCGGCGCTTGGTGATCGATTTTTAGACTTAGATCGAGAGAAGATACCAGGTTCGTGCGCTTCAACACACTAGGGGGCAGCGCCTTTGGGCTTTACGGCGTTCACCACAATCTTGATGTCACCCGCATGCATGACGACGTCCCCGTTTCGGATCCCGCGGAGCTCCTGAAGTGTCCTTAAATGTTCAGCGCGCCTTGCCGCGTCTTCTTTGAAGAAGGTTCCGGCACATTTCGCAAACACCTCGTCCAGGACCGTCACCACGAAGTCACAGTGCTCGCGGATGTCTTCCAACAGATCGTGCCGCTCAAACGTGTCTCCCCGGTTCTGGGTCACCGTGCAGTTGAAGCCTCCAAGTTCGATGCGCACCGGCACAAAGGCGGCAGTAACCCGCCCGCTCTCGTCGAGGTTGTCCAAGCTGTGGGCGGCGATCTGATGGCGGAGAATGGTGGCCCTCAGCCGCTTGGCCTTATCCCCAAGGCCGTTGACGTTTGGGCAGTTGGTCAGCTTGTGGAGCTTAAGGGCGGCCCGTTGTTGGCTATAGGTGGCTCCCAGCAGGCCGTAAAGTCGCAGGTATTTTTCCCCATCATTGTTGTACCGGGTTGGGCCATCCAGGCCAAAAACTAGCACGTTGCCTATGGCCAAGCTGGCATCGCCCAGGATGTCCATCGCCACGCACAGAAAGCTCCAGTCGAGCTCCTTCTCCAGCTTTAGCCGTACGACCGGTTCTCCGCGCAAGCTCACGCATGCGTTGACCATGTCCCGGAAAGCATCCGCGTAGTGGTTCAAGGTGTTGAGCGAATGCTTGACCTTGTCCATCACTGTTCACCTAAGTGTAGATCGGACATGATTGCACGAAGCCATCCATCTTCATAATCATGTCCACCCACTCCTCCCCAGAAACCCTAGAAGCCATCGGCCTAAGCGTTGCCTTTGACGCGTTGCGTGATTTGGTGAATCGGCTGTTGATGGAGTTCTTGCCTTTGGCCGGCTATCCAGGGGAAATGCAGGTGCGCTTTAAGTCGACGCCTCACCGCGATTTGTTCTACATCCGCTTGCTGGATTTCGTCCACGAAGGGGGCAGCAAGGAGCTGTTGGGAGAGAAAATGTCTTGCTTGGAGGTGTTGGAGAAAGCCGGCGCGCATCCACAGCTGTCCGACCCGAGCTCTGCCCTGGAGCTCGCCAGCGCCGTCGCAGACCTTCGCTCCTGGCTTCATGAAGTGATCCATCCCAAGTTCTGGCTTGGAAGCATCAACGTCCAAGCAAGGCTATCGGTCACCCGCCTGCAGCTGCTCAAAATTGCGGGAAACCAAGCCAAGCACAACCTGGCGCGGCTGACCGGCGTTTCTCAGCAGGTGCAAACCCTACTTGCCGTGCACGGCCACCACGTTCCTCTGGCTCAGATTCCGTTCGCGCTGGACGACTTCCGTGAGCACTTGGGAGAGAACGTCTTCATCTACTACGGGAGCTGGCTCGCAGAACTTATCAACAACGTTACTTGGGCGCTTTATGGCTACATCGAGCCCGTCTACCACCGCCACGTGGTTTACGAGGATGCTGCTCTACCTGGCATGTATCAGTTCCGTCCTCTTCCCGGGGTGGATCCTAACTCGCCCGAGCACTGGTGGTTCCACCGCTTGCTCAACGAAGCTCGACGGCAACCTTACATTCCTCGTTTCAAAACATCGCGCTTCCTCAGAGCCCAGTCGTCGCTGGAATGGGAAGATGAGGACCCCACGGGGCCATGACCGCTTGACCCCATGATGGACGTGTCCTGCGGCACCCCCGGTAAATCTTCCTAATTCCCTGCCCCGCCGATGTTCGCTGCCGGCCAGAAGCGGACATCCAAACACCTGGATTATGCCGTGCCGCGATGCGGCTTCGGCTTGAATGATCTGTTAGGCTCGTTACTGAAAAGTAACGAGCCACTCGTCCCACGCCTTGCCGTTACTTAGATGCCCTGCCTCAATGCGCCCTCTGATCTCGTCGCTGTAGATAGAGCTTGGCCACATTCGCATTCCGCCGCTTCCGGAGCCAGCGATGTTTGCAATCCGGTAATAGTCGGCCAGACCTCGCAGGGACGGGTTTTCCCAAGCAAGTTTCTGAGACAGGTAGGAGATTAGTACGCCAATCGGAGTGAAATGATCAACCTGATCTTCGGTCCGCAAGTGCCCCACGTAGGCGGTGGTAGCGCATCCAGAGTGGCCGTACGCTGCTGCTAGGCTTGACCAGTCTGGTACTTGGCTAGGGCCGAGAAAGGTCATCGCCGTGGAGCTCCATGCCGCCAAATCTGCTACACACAAAAAATCCAGCTGTTGGCGCGGGTGGATGACGTGCGCTTCATCAGCCTCGTGTAGCTTTTGTTCGATGTTTTGCTCTGGCGTGGAGCTTGCACCTTTCCACGAATGAGAGTGAGCAAGCAAGCCGTAAACTAGAGGCGAGTGCAGCTCCCTGTAAGGAGTGCCGATACGTGTAGGGTAAAGATTCTTAATTTTTGCGGAGTTTTGCATCGCCTCGGTTATGTGTGATGCCTTGAGTGTGGTCTTGCACTCAAATGCAGCAGCGACACCTGCAGCCAAATACAGCTTTTTATCGAGGAGCTTCTTTGGATACGTTTCGTGCAGGACCAATACGTCGATTTGGGGGCTAGTTGCCCCATCTTGGCTAATGATTCTTCCTTTAGTAACTACCTCATAGGTTTGAGGCAACCAATCGCGCAGTAGCGTTGCCCAATTCTCTTCGCCTTGATCACCAGCTGTGCCAGGATCTTCTGTCGCACGCATTTGAATGCGGTTGTACTCTGCTGCCATCTCAGTGCTAATCTGCCGCATGAATTCATAGAGATCATGCTTTTTGTCTTGGGGCATAGGCAAGGCTTCCTCGGGTCTAACGCTCTGAGTTAAGCCGCTGCCACGAATTGGTAGTCGGCTTAAATGAATTGTTAGGCAGCAGGCCGGTCAAGCTGATCGCTGATCTGCTGCACTACGGACGCGCTATCTTCAAACGCAAGGACACGCTCGAGTGGTGATAGTGACACAGTTAGTTTAGCTCACCACGATCCTATTCTGTGCGACAGACCTGCGCCAGCGGAGAATGGATGGTCCCTAACGACGCAGCTATGGTCAACGGAAACACAGCACTGCCTCCAATCGGGGGCGAGATATGCTGATCCCTACCCCCCGATAAACATCCCTAATCCCCTGACCATGTCCGCTTCCGGCCAGCAGCGGACAATTCACCTGCAACCTCCTCGCGCTTGGGAAGCCTACTCATGGCGAGTAGCTCTCCGTCACTGCTAGATCCAGTCGGCGTCCGCAGCGAAACTTCGCAGTGGACGGCTTCAGTCGCCCACGTGCTCCATTAGCCCGTTTCCTAGTTTTTCAATGAGCCTGACGAATTCGAGCACGTCGTCCTCTCGAACGAGAATCTTCTGTCCAACTACATATCTATGATCTTGGCTCCGCTCGATATATTCAGCATCAACGATCCCCTGTTGATGCGCAAGCAGATGTCGCTGCTGATAGAAGACCCGAAGCTTCGCCACTGACACCTCATCAGTCAATTGGTCGTAGCTCTGACCAATCTCGGACTTCCAGAGCTCCGATCCAACGTCTAGGTTCTGGAAGGAATTTCTCTTTGCCTGTTTTCCGGTACGCAGCAGGTAGAGCTGCTCAGAAAGTCGCTGAAAAGAAGTAACTGCATCGAGCACTCCTTTTTCGATGAGCGACTGTGTCACAACTTCAGCCTCATCAATACCGATAGAGCCCGCCAAAGTGCCGCGAAGCCCTACGGCAGATCGGATCGACCCTAGGGTCTGGAAGAATGTGTGCTTTGCTGAGTTTTTTCCGCAGCTCGGACAAAAGTACGCGGCGCCAATGTAGGAGTACCTGCATTCGCAGCCTTCACATACCGCCCGCAACCGCATAGGTTCTGCTGATGCGATGGGGAGCAGAACCGCATCGCGCCCCCCCTTTGGCTTCAAGAGTGATGCGAAGAAATGAGTTTCGACTCTGCCTTCTTTTTGACTCGCTCGCATCCTTCCGGATGGCCTTGTTCAAACGATTGACCACGGTGCCAAATGCGAATTCGCGAGCTGCCTCTACCTGCGCTGTCGTGAACCATGATTTCGCCGGCGCAGCATGTCGACAAGCGGGGCAGAAGACCTCCTCGTCGCGGACGATGTTCCTCCAGTCCTCATTGTGAATTTTGAACTGGAAGAGGCACCCAGGTGAGGGACATTCCTTGTCACAGTAACCTTCGGCATCGCTTTCTAACGGCACCGATACTTGCTGCAGTTGAGCCAGTCGCTCCAGCTCCTTCTTCATATTTTCGAACATGACGGCCCCTTTTATTTGAATCAAGGGTGGCCCTGATTTAATTCGGTACCAAGGCTTCCCTTTAGCGCCCCGATCGCTCGCTAGCGGCAACATCGTACCTCAGCTTTGGGTCGGAAGCCGACCGTACCCCACCCCTGATAAACATCCCAAATTGACCGCAGCATCTCGATCATGGAATTCCAGCGACGTCCAGCACCCTCGGGCCGGCGGCGACGATCTCTCGATCGCTGATCGTCGCCCTCGCCTTTATCTGCCTATTCACTCAGATTCGCTCGACCCTTAGATTTGAGTGCTAATGCAAAAACTTCAAAATCGCCATTGGCAGTTTCAAGAGCACTATACACATCAGTCATCGGCGTTAGGAGCTTAAAGCGTCGCTGGACTCCTTGGCCCGTCCAGGGAATCTCGCCGATCACTCCGTCTGCAATCAAGCGCGGCAGGACGTCGTCAAACAATACAGAACTCAACACGCGGCCAGCCTTAAGCTTAAGCACAGAGGCGTCCACATAGGTTCGTCTCGTGAACGCGCGGAAAAATCTGTCAGCTGCTCTTGTTCTCTCGTCGGTGGCTCTAATCTCGCCGTGGACTTCGGAATCTTGGCCCTCGAAAACCACCCCGTGTTGACGGAGATGCTGAGAGATGGCGCGGGGATCGAATGACTGAACATCGTCCCCTGGGATAGCCAGCGAAGCTATCCTGCAATCTTCCATGCGAATCCCGCGGAGATCCGAATCACCATCAAGCTCGAGTCGCTCGAAGTCACAGTCGACAAAGCGCACATCATCCATGTTGGCCCCATCAATTCCCGTCGGCTGCAATTCACAGGAAAGGAATGACACATTCGAAAGGCTGCGACCCTCCAGGCTTGCAGCTGAAAGTATTAGCCGCTCCAGCTGGATAGGATTGTTTACGGAGCTCGCCACCTCCGCGATCCGGATCAACAGAGCACTGCAATTCTGTTTGCTAAAGGTAAAGCCTGTCTCCTGACGATTAATCGACGCAAGCATGTCAATGATTAATGTCAAGTTGACTCCATTACGCTCCAGATATTGCACCGCCTGTTCCACAGTAGCGTAAGGCAAAGTATTAACCTGGAGAAAAGTCCTGACCTCTACCGGCCTTTCCCCTGATAACAAAAGACCTAGACTTTCACCCAAATAGAATGCCTGGAAGTCCTCGTGATCAAACGACAGCCCCATTCCACGAAGACTGTTCGCCGAAAGTAGAGAGTGCTGCCGAATCCGCTCCTTCACTTGGCGAGTAACATGGGCAGGCTTGCCCTTGCTCTCTGTGAACAAATCTACAAGCACGTCTACTACGTCGTACCGAAGCGCCCCCACGGACGCCTGCCACATCTCCTGCGCCAAGCTTGCAAGAAGGGCGTGATGTTCCTGCTTCGTGAGAAGTGGTTCACGAACTTCGCCTGCAACTAGTGCGAGCCACTTTTGACTGGCTTCGCGCTGCACGATTGTGTCAACGAAAGTGTAGAAATAGTCATGAGGGTTGGAGCCGAGCTTTGCAGCCAGCTGGTTCCTATCCTCTTCACTCTCGGCCACGTCAAACAGCCTGCTGACCAACACGGCTCGGGTCAGGAGCGGGTGATCAGCGTCGAGTCGCGCGGCAACCGTCTCATAAATTGCTGCCGGATCCGTCACGCCGCGAAGCTCTCCATATTGGCAGAACAGATCCTTATCCCAGCGCTGTAGCTGTAGTCGACCGAACACGGCTGAACGATCTCCAATCGCGTCTAGCAGGCGCGCCTGAGTACGGAAACTCAAGTACTCAAAGAAGGCCTTGCGTGCCGCAATTATCACGGACCCAGAGCTCTGTAGGGACTGAACTAAATTTCCCAGGGCCGAGACTGCTTCCCCTTTCGATCCCTCAACTAGCATCTCTTCATATCCATCAAACGCGGGCACAATCGCACCGAGCTTGACCAGGTGTAGAAATGCATCGTAGTAGTAATATCCGAAGCGCAATTGATTAGACAGGGCAGCGATCACCGCATCATCGAAAGTTAAGAATGATCGCCCGCTCAGCGGGATGGGCACAATTAGACTTGATACTTTCTTATCTTTAAATCGTTGAGCTTGGTCAAGCGCAACGCGCTTGATCAACGTAGTCTTGCCCTCGCCAGCGTCGGAAGTTAAGTAGAGGATAGATGTGGCACCAGGCGTTGCCGAGGTTGCAGCGTCAACGAGAGCTTCGTTAGCATTTTCACGCCGCTCATCAGTTACGCTCTCATTGGTGCCCGCCAGATCGCCTGTGTATAGCGCCTTTGGTGCGACAAACGGGCGTAATCCATCGCCTAGCGGTGAAGCACCCCCCGAGCTAATGATTCGATCGGCCAGCTGCGGGAGCCTCGCGACTCTTTGGATAATCCAAGGTCGCCAGTGGAGCTTTATGCCATTTTCCTCAACGATGATACTTTGGTTCTCATCAAAAGATAGATTTGCTTCAATGATGTCGTCGCGAATTTGAGCGGTGACCTTTCCCGAGCGAACATCCACATCGGCAGGCTCATCTGCGAAAGAAGTCAGTATTTGCTTCAGCTGAGCAATGTCCATGGCGTTAGATTGAAATCTCTCTGTAGTAGCTCGAAATGTCAGGGTGCAACATATTCTTTAGGTTCGAAGCAGTGACGATCTTCGGCGTGGCGTGGACTTGGGTAACTGCGCAACCCCCCTTTATCGCCAACAGAATTCCCGGCCATATGTCTGCGTCTGAGCTAACAACGACCACATCATCATGCTTGTCCACGAAAGTAATGTGGGCCAAATCGGCCACCATCAACGTGTCTACCATTTTTTGCTCGTCACGCACCAGAACATCTTTTGCAGTGATCGCACAAGCTCCTTCGCTACACGGAGTGTTGTGACGCAAGTCGCCTATCGACCGCATCCCGCACGCATCGGAACTTACACACCCTGCCGGGTTAGGCTTTGGCCTGAAAGATCGCAGTGGTCGGTCCGTTTGGAGTGTGGTGGCGAACACGCCATTCCCTCCGATAGGTCCAAGTGCTAGTTGGACGACAAATCGAATCTTCTTAGCATCTGTGGAGTGGCCGGGTCTTTGAATGTAAGTGTGCCCCATTGTGAGATGTGCCATCAGTCCTTGGGCGCGCTGCGTCGAGACTGAGTTGGTCTTCCAGCCCCCATACAGCCTGACGACAAGGTCTGGCTCACTTCCAACAACAGCTGCCGGTAATTGCGCGCAAATGGCGGAAGCAGCCTCAATTGGACCCGGTGACCACAGTGCCGATGGAACGTTGTCGTAATCAATTAGAACGTACAAGGTCCCCTCTCCTCTCCGAGGCGCCCCAAATCTCTGCTCGCCAGTATAGCTTGCTCTGCACGGCAGTCAGCAAATGGTTCCCGCACGGGCTCTTGGCGATCGTTCGGGCACTGAAGCGTATGGGTGAGTCTAGGCGCCTGGGTTCGCATTGGACTCTGGCCGGACATTTCCTCACCCGCGATAACGCGCCCTTATCGTAAGTCTGAGTTGAGGAGTTTGCCCAATGGATCGCCATGAGCCATCCGTGGTGAAACGGCTAATCTTTGAGCGGGACGACGCCTGAGCCCTTACGCGCGATTTCGAGCGACGTAATGTCGCTGGCCGGGAAAAGCGTTGTCGTCTTCTTCTCGTGGTCCCACAGTGCATAGGTGTCACCAAGGCGTCCGATCAAGACTAGGTCGCCGCGTACACCGCCTTCAGTGCGTAACGTGGATGTGCTGGTTTGGACTCCCGACGTGATGTTTCTCGCACGTCTCTCACCGAGCCAGCTTGAAACAACCGACACATAAACGATCATTACCAGCAAGTAGATCATCCACGGGGAGTACTTGATGGCACGGGCACCACGGGCGAAAGCTGGACGGCCAGTGCGCAGCAAATGGTCAAGACCATACCAATCAGCGCGGGCCATGCCTCTGCCCACCAGATGAGGACAGCAAGCGCGCCGAAGAAGATTGTCGGAACCAGCCATGCTCGAACACCTCCTTTTGCGGCTTCGCCTGTCAGCGCCCCTCGATCCAGCCGCCCAGCAGGGCCCCAACGGCCAGAAGGAACAGCACAAAACCCATGGCGGCTAGGCCCGCCAGGGCCAGTTCCCCCACCGCGACAAACTGGAACGGATCCAGGCCGAAGTGATCCCAATAGGCCTTCAGGTACAACGCGCCTTGCACCAGCCCAAACGTGGCGAGGACCGCCCCCAGCCCGCGAGTGTGAGCAACGTGAAATCCTTCTCAGTGCGTTCCACGCATAGCCTCGTTGTCCGGCTTCTCAGCGCCAGTTGATCCAATTGTGTCGTATTACGCCCGCTCGCAGATGCCTTCGCATCAATCATTTCGATGCAGCGCCGTTGCCGCAGAGGCGCGCACTTTCCTTTGTGGAGTAGGCGTCTTGCCGCCCTCTCCTGCTATGAGACAATGCCAAAAGCGTCGCGGGAATTGGCGGATTCGACCCCATCCCCTAGGCACAGCGCGCAACCGGGCGTAATCCTAGCCACGCCACCGAAAAAGGGTGGCCGGGGCTCGAAATCCCGGTAACACGACTGTTGTTTACGCTTGCCAGCCGGCACCGCCTCGCGTGGTGCCGGCTGGCAATCCGTCGGCCGGCTATGGCGGGCGGTGCGTGGGGGCCTTGCGCCCGCCCGGGCTTAGTCGTGTTCCGGATTTCGAACCACGCATCGTCCGCCACCTTTATCGGTGGCGGCTTCTGCCTGCACGTTAGGAGCCACGCCATGTCCAAGCCTTACTCCCCTGCCCCCAAGCCCACCCCGGAAGCCCCTGCTTCCGAGCCAGCACAGGATCCCAACAGCCTGATTGCCCTCCTGCACAGCATTGGCGCAGGTGCGGCGTCCGACGGCCAACCGTGGCCCGAGCGCCATCCCCTGCCCTGGCGCAGGGTCGCGCTCTCCGATGCCGACTGCGCCCTGGCGGGCCAGCGCGTCATCCAGGAGATCCTGCTGGCGGCCGAACGTGCCCGCCAGAATGGCGATCCGGATCAGTACGTGGGCGATCGGGTGATGGAAGGGCTTGCGATGGCCTGTCTTGCGCTGACGATCTTCATCCAGGAACGCGTGCGGCCGGCTGCCTGACGAGGGTCAACATATGACTTGGTATCGTCGAGCAAGCTCGATTCTACTCGCGTTGCTGTTGCTGCCCGTGCCACTGGTTGAGGCATCGCCTACGCCTGCGGAGGTCCGCACCTTCGAATCCGTGCCGCCAGGGCTGTTTGATTTCCTGCGCCGCCACGCGCAGGGGTTCGCCGACGCGCAGGCGCGGAAGGGCTTCACGCTGGATGCCGGTGATTCGCCTGCAGCGTGGTTCCAGATACGCTACCAGGGGCTTCCGGTGATGGCGGTTGAGAATGCCGCAACCGGGCTGGTTATTCGCCTGCCCCCGGGTGTTGATCTGCTTGCGCCGGACGTGCTGCCGCTACGGGATGAGTTCAGGGTCTGGCTGGAGCATGGCGAACGCTTACGGGCGGAGGAGTAGTCGAGCCCGCCCGCCTCTAGCCGGCGGGCGGGTTCGCCTCGGGGTCCTGCAGGGAAGCTTCGAGCAGGTTGATGCAGGTGTCCAGCCGGATGCGCTGGCTGATCAGCAGCCAGGCCATTACATAAAGGAGCACCATGGCAAAAATCAGGATGCCTCCTGCAAGGCCGACATCAAAGACGCCTGCCCAGCCATTTTCCTTCCAGCTGCGGTACTGCACATAGAAGGCAATCAGCAGCGGGAATGGGCCCAGCCGCTGTACGCCGCCATAAAAGAGGCCCATCCGCTCGACCATGCCGGTTCTGAGTGCACTGACAAAACGGAGGCGCTGCTCACGCTGGCTTTTCGGGAAGCGTCGAATATCGGCAATCATGCATTCCCAGTGCTGATATTCGCTGTCCATTTCCTTGGCGTGGGACAGCCTGGGTTGAAGGTACTGCTTGTATTGCCGCTTTACTGACAGGATGCCGTGGACGGCGAACCCGCCGATCTCCACAAGCAGGCAAAGCAGCGTGACCGACAAGAGGATGCTGTCCGCCACCCAGCGGTCCAGCAACCATGCAGCAAGCAGCCCTGCAGAACCCGCAACGCCGCCAACGCGCAACGACCACCGTTCTAAGGCCCCAGCCTTGGGGTAAATGCTGTGATCCACCAGCGGTTGTACGCGCGCGTAGAGCCATTGGAACGTCAGGGTGTCATCGCCGACGGCTTGGCCTTGTTCCTGGGTGTCGGTGCTCGTCTGCATATCCATTACGTGTTCCGTCCCTGAAGGCGTCCAATCCCACGGCATCTTAGCCGTTGCGGGCTGGCGTATGGCATGGGCCCAGATGTAGCTTACTGACCAGGAAGATCAACCACGAATAGGTGTGGCCGCGCACGAAGGCGTAAGGCACCATCGGTAGCGCCGGGCCGTGCCCGGCGGCGTTTGTGCAGGCGTTCATGGCGTCGGACGCAGTCCGCGCTTCGCGCTCGCCGGGCAAGGCCCGGCGCTACCAGAGCGGGATGGTCCCCGGTAGCGCTTGGCCACGCACGGCGGCTTCTACCGCACGTCCAATCACGACGCTGCGGAGACACACATCCGATGGGTGATGCGGGATTGCGACGGCTCCCTGCTGGGCGGCATCCTTGCCGAAGTGGCCTTGGGCTGGCTGGAGATTCAGGTGTTGTGCGAGCGCCGGGCGTGTTCGCTGGGCGCGCATTGTGCGCGGCTGGATACGTTTGATTGGCAGGCCGAGGGGTTCTACGCGCGGCACGGGTATGCGTGTTTCGCGCGGTTGCAGGATTACCCGCCGGGACATGCACGGGTTTTCATGAGCAAGCGGTTGTAGCCGGGCGATTGGCGAGTTGCAAGGCGCGCCATCAGGCGCGCGAGATCAGAAATAGAACCCCACATTCACGTTCAACCGGGAATGCCACTGCGAGGGGCCGCCATCGTTGATGCCGATGCCCTCGCCGCCGGCAAACCACATGTCGCGGCCGGCAATCCAGTCGACGTAGGTGGTCATGATGCCCTTCTGCAGGCTGCAGCCGGTGACGTTCTGCCACGAATCGCGTACGCCGGCGCTGTGTCCCACCGGGCGCGTCATGCTGAGGTTGTTGTAGCAGGTCAGGTCATCGAGCTTGCCCTTTCGTGCAAACGAATAGGCAACATTGGCGCTGGGTACGTCGGCCTGCGCTGCAATCTCGAACGGCGCCTGGAAGGCTGACATGGCGATGCGCTTGCCGGGAATGTCGTAGCGGTAGCGCGCCCATTGCAGTTGCGTCGTCCAGCCATCGCGCTTCCATTGCGCATGGACGGCGGCGCCCTGGTGGCCGTGGTGGCGGCGCGTCTGCGTGTTCTGCACCTGGCCTGCAAAGGCCGATGCGCCAAACAGCAGTTCGCCGCCTGCCCAGGCCCGCCTCTGCTCTACCCGAGCATGCAGCCGCTGCCGCTCGCGGTACGGCAGCGCGTCGGTCTGCGCCACATCGAACGAATAGCGGTCGTAACGGGCGCCGGTGCCGTATTCATCGCCGGAGAACCAGCCAACATGCCAAGTGGTGTCGCCACGGGTGTGGGCCAGCACCAACCCGGGATCGTAGTCATCCTCGATACCCAGGTAGTAGCCCGACCCGAACCAGAAGCTCTGCGAGGCCGTGGGCAACAGCCCGAACGGCACCTGCTGGATACCGGCCTTCAGCTGGGTCTGGTCGGAAAACTTCCAGCCTGCATAGGCATGGTGCACGGCGTGGAAGCCGTCGTACCAGCGGTACTGCGCGGAAAAGGAGAAAGGTCCGGCTCCGGCATCGATGTCTGCCTGCAGCAGTTCCAGCTGCAGGCGACTGGTAGGCGCGTAGTCGAGCCAGCCATAATTGAATCGCACAGCACCGCCGGGCTCGAAATAGGGAGTTGCATCCCGACCGGCTTCTGCTGCACTGGCCTGGAATGCGGTACTTGCCAGCACGCTGGCGGCAATAACGAAAAGTGCTCTCACGATGGCGCCACTGGCCTCCCTGTTCTGCGGGGAAAGCGCGCTATTGTGCCGGTGTTGCGATGAAGGGCGCGTTTGCCAGCCGTGTTCGACTAGCCGCCCGGTCGCCCACGCTGGTCGCGGCAGCGGTCCGAGCAATAGCGCACATGGTCCCAATCACGCGCCCACTTGCGCCGCCAGGCGAAGGGTCGGCCACAGGTCGCGCAGATCTTCTGCGGCAGGTCTGCCCGTTTTTTCATCTTTGCCATAGCCGTCCTACGCGCTGAGCGGGGAATTGGATGCATCCAGCGCGGTCCCCGCTGCGTAGACATCCAGGTAATCAGCCACCGCGCCAGAACCCCGAATGTCCTTGCCGCCGCCCCCACTCGTGCCATTCCGCTTGCCCAGGAGCGTTTCGTGACCTGCCTGCGCCTGGTGCTGGGGGATCAGCTCAATCCGTGCCATCCCTGGTTCGCCGAACGCTCGGCTGATGTGGTGTATGTGCTGATGGAGATCCGCCAGGAGACGGATTACGTGATGCATCACGCGCAGAAGATCCTGGCCATCTTCGCAGCGATGCGCCGCTTCGCGGGGCAGTTGCGTGAGGCCGGGCACCGGGTCTGCTACCTCGCCATTGATGACCCTGCCAACCGGCAATCGCTGCCCGACAACCTGACCCGGCTTGTGCACCACCACGGGGCCGACCAGTTGGAATACCAGGCGCCGGACGAATGGCGACTGGACCAGCAACTGCGCGATTACGCAGCGCAGCAGGCCATTCCCGTGCGCTGCGTGGACAGTGAGCACTTCCTGACCACTCGCGATGAGGTGGCGCAGTTCTTCGGCAACCGAGGTGGCGATCGCTGGACGATGGAAGTGTTCTACCGCTACATGCGGCAGCGCCACGGGGTGCTGCTTGAATCCGATGGCGGACCGCTGGGTGGCCGCTGGAACTTCGACGCGGAGAACCGCAAGGCTTGGCCGGGCGACCCGCCCGAGCCGCCGGACCTGCGGCCCACCCACGATCACAGCCTGCTGTGGCAGACGATCCGCGATGCCGGCGTGGCCAGCTTTGGCGATCCCAGCGCGCATGCGCTGCGCTGGCCGCTGGACCGGGCCGAGGCTCTGCAGCAGCTCGACGCGTTCATTGAACATGGCCTGCCGCATTTCGGCGATTACCAGGATGCGATCAGTGCGCAGGCAGCGCGCCTGTTCCATTCGCTGCTGTCGTTTGCGCTGAACGCGAAGATGCTCTCGCCCTGGGAGGTAATTGAGCGGGTGGAGTTGGCGGGCCGCGAGGGTCTTGCGCCGCTTGCCTCGGTGGAGGGTTACATCCGCCAGGTCCTGGGATGGCGAGAGTATGTGCGCGGCGTGTACTGGGCAAAGATGCCGGGCTACGAGCGCAGCAATGCGTTTGGCCATGCCCGCCCGCTGCCGGAATGGTTCTGGACCGGCAACACGCGCATGGCGTGCGTCCGCAGCGCGATAGGCCGGTCGCTGGCCAATGCCCACACCCACCATATCGAGCGGCTGATGGTGATCGGCAACTTCGCCCTGCTTGCCGGTCTGGATCCGCATGCCCTGCACCAGTGGTACCTGGGCATCTACATCGACGCATTCGAGTGGGTGGAACTGCCCAATACGGTGGGCATGAGCCAGTTCGCTGATGGTGGTCTGCTGGCGACCAAGCCCTATATTTCTGCCGCGGCCTACCTGCACCGCATGGGAGACCATTGCGGGCGGTGCGTTTACCGGCATGATCAGCCGACCGGGCCCCGGGCCTGCCCCTTCAACGCGCTCTACTGGGATTTCCTGTCCCGCAACGCGGCGACACTGAGCGGCAATGCTCGCCTGGAGATGCCCTACCGGCAGCTGGCGCGGATGCCGGCCGGCCGCCGCGACGCTTTGGCCCAGCAGGCGGACGCACTGCGGCGCAACCTGGACGCGCTGTAGCCGTTCAGCGCGACCCGGCCAGTGCAGTCCAGCGCCTTCACTCCAAGGCGCGCGGGCGGCGGACTGCGTATCACGCCTTCCTTGCCACCCTGCCCCGCCTCAGCGGGGCGCCAGCAGCCTGGACAGGCGGTCGGGCTGATCAGCCTGGCGCACGAGCCTCGGGTAGCGCAGCGGACCGCGGTAATCCAGCACGACACTGGAGGGCTGCTGGTCCTGCTCGATCTCCAGCGCCACCGGGTGCTGCGCCGAGCGGCGGACTGCCACCAGCAGGCCTGCAGTGGAATAAGGCGCCCCGTTGACCTTGACGATGCGGGTGCCGGCGCGCAGGCGTGCGCGGAAGGCGGGGCCGTTCCTTTGTGCTGCAGACAATGGCGGTGCACCACCAGGATCGCGCCTGCCTGAAGTAATCCGGGCCGGCATGTGGCTGCGGCGCGCCTGCACCTGGCCTTGTCGGCGCAGGGGCTACACTGCCCGCCCCTGCCGTCCAGAGAGCGCATTCCATGCCCATCCCCGACAAGCGTGCCGGGTGCGCCCTGTGCCGGGACGCACCTGCGCTTGGATTCGATTTCAGCTACGCGTTCCAGCCGATCGTGGATATCCGGTCACGCGCGATCTTCGCGCACGAGGCGCTCGTGCGCGGCCCCGACGGCGAGTCGGCCCATTCGGTACTGTCGCAGGTGGGTACGGAACACCAGTACGCGTTCGACCAGGCGTGCCGGGAGAAGGCAATCCGGACCGCCGCCTCGCTGCAGATGGGGTCCCTTCTCTCGATCAACTTCCTGCCCAACGCCATCTACCGGCCCGAGGTGTGCATCCGCTCCACGCTGGATGCCGCTCGCCGGTATGGTTTCCCGATCGAGCGGATCATTTTCGAGACCGTGGAGGGCGAGAAAATTGACGACGGCAAGTGGCTGGCGGAAATCCTGACGGAGTACAAGCGCATCGGTTTCAAGACGGCGATTGATGATTTCGGGGCGGGTTTTGCCGGGCTCAATCTACTGGCCGACTTCCAGCCCGATATCGTCAAGCTGGACATGGCGCTGATACGGGGCATCCACCAGAGTCCTTCGCGCCGGGCCATCGTGGCCGGGGGCGTCGGGATGTGTGGGGAGCTGGGCATCGAGGTTATTGCCGAGGACATTGAGATGGCTGACGAGGCACGTTGCCTGTCCGATCTGGGTATCCGGCTGATGCAGGGGTATTGGTTCGGGCGGCCCTTGTTTGAAGGCACTACGTCGGAGACCGGGGTTCCATGGCCCGGCTGAGCGGCGTTCGCGGGGCGCCAAAGAGTAGTGGCATTTTCGCTATGTGGCTTTCTGCAGTCTGTTGGACTATCCACGCATGGCGTGGATCTACTGAGCGCACGTCGATCCTGGAGCCTGCATGGTGCTGACCCGATGGAAACTTTACCTGGGCCGGGTGACGCGGCGGATGTGGTTCCGCTCCGCGCTTTATGGCGCGATGGGCGTTGCCACTGCGCTGGGCGGCGCGTTCCTGAAGTTCCTCATCCCGGCCGGGCTGGCCACCCGTATCGGTGCTGATTCGGTCGGGAACATCCTTGGCATCCTCGCCGCGTCCATGCTGACGGTTACGACGTTCTCGCTGTCGACCATGGTGTCGGCCTATGGCTCGGCCTCCAACAGTGCGACGCCCCGGGCTGCTCGCCTGCTGATCGAGGACAGCCGGGCGCAGGGTGCGCTGGCGACCTTCATCGGCGCGTTCCTGTTCTCCATCGTCGGACTGATCGCGCTTAGCACTGGACTGTATGGTGACAGTGGCCGGCTGGTGCTGTTCGGTGCGACGGTGGGCGTGATTGTGATCATCACCATCACGCTGCTGCGCGCCATCGAACAGTTCACGCGTTTTGGCCGGCTGGGGGAGACCATCGACCTGGTCGAACGTGCCACGCTGGCCGCAATGAAGCGCCGCGCGGCCGACCCGCTGCTGGGCGGCGCGCCGTGCCGACCCGTGGCATTCGGCGCTGTGCCACTGACCGATGAGCGTATCGCCTATGTCGAGCACATCGACATGGCGCGACTGGAAGACCTGGCTTCTGCGAATCGGCTGCGCATCCACCTGCACTGCCAGATCGGCACCTTCGCCACCCCTGCTCACCCCGTGATGGAGGTGGAGGGCGTGGTCAGTGACCAGACGCGACGCCAGCTGCTGGCAGCGTTGAGCTGCAGCGACGCGCGGGCCATCGACAACGATCCGCGTTATGGCCTTGTCATGCTGTCAGAGGTGGGTCAGCGCGCGATGTCCGCCTCCATCAATGACCCAGGCACCTGCATCGATGTGATCGGCACCTGTGTGCGACTGCTGCACCGCTGGGCCGAGTACCGCCAGCAGGCTGCCGATGGCGAGGTGCAGTATCCGCACGTGCACGTGTCCGCCCTGCAGGCCAGCGATCTGTTCGACGATGTCTTCACCCCCATTGCCCGCGACGCCGCGGGCTCATTGGAGGTCAACATCCGGCTGCAGAAGGGCTTCGCTGCGTTGCAGCTGGCGCCCGATCCGGACATCGCCCGGGAGGCACGGAGGCATGCCCAATGGGCAATGGCTCGTGCGTTGGAGCGGCTGACATTCGAGCCGGACCGTGAGGCGCTGCGGGCGTCAGCGGCGGCTCCTCAGCCTTGAACAGCCTCAGCTGACGGTCCGGGCCGCGCGACATCGCCATCACGCCCCATCGCGCATAACACCGCAGCCGGAATCAACCGGCTACCTTGATGCCGTGGCCGCACCGACGTGACAACTGCCGTTACACACTCTCCTGTGAACAGGCGCGCCGAGCGCGGCCTGGATGGCCTGAATTTCTTCCTGGCAGACGTGCGGGATGGGCTGGGCCCCTACCTGGCTATCTACCTGCTGTCGGTACACCACTGGCAGCCGGCCAGCATCGGTGCGGTCATGACGGTGTCGGCCATCATCGGGCTGATGACCCAGACACCCGCAGGGGCGTTGATGGACCGGCTCCATGCCAAGCGGATGACATTGGCCATCGCTGCGGTGCTGGTGACCACTACGTGTCTGCTGCTGCCATGGACGCAGGGCTTCGCGGTAGTGGCGACCACCCAGGCGCTGAGTGCCGTGGCGGCCTCGGTGATTGCGCCGGCCATTGCGGCCATTTCGCTGGGCGTCAGCGGGCCGCGCGCGTTTGCGCGACGCATGGGGCGCAACGAGACCTTCAACCATGCCGGCAACGTCGTGGCGGCCCTGCTGGCCGGGGGACTGGCCTACCTGTGGGGACCGACGGTCGTGTTCTACCTCATGGCAGTGATGACCCTCGCAAGCCTTGCGGCCACGGCTGCGATTCCGGGTGCGGCCATTGACGATGCGCGGGCTCGCGGCCTGGTTGACGAGCCAACGCAGGCGCACGCCCCCTCCCCCGCGCGGCTGCTGTTGCGGGACCGGCGGCTGTTGCTGTTGGCCGCGTGCAGCTGCCTGTTCCACCTCGCCAATGCGGCGATGTTGCCGCTGGTCGGGCAGAAACTGGCGTTGAGCAGCCATGCCCTTGCGACCACGCTGACCGCCGGGTGCATCGTGGCCGCCCAGCTGGTGATGATTCCGCTGGCGTGGCTGGTGGGGGCACGGGCTGATCGCTGGGGGCGGCGGCCGCTGCTGCTGGCGGGTTTTCTGATCCTGCCGATCCGTGCTGCGCTCTACCCTCTGTCCGATGCCCCGGCCTGGCTGTTGAGCGTGCAGCTGCTGGATGGCGTGGGCGCGGGCATCTTTGGTGCGCTGATCCCCATCATGGTGAGGGACTTGAGCGAAGGCACCGGGCGTTTCAATGTCACTCTGGGCGCGGTCACCACCGTGTTCGGGGTGGGGGGTGCGCTCAGCCCCGCTCTGGCTGGCTTCATCGTCCAGCGCGCAGGCTATGATGCCGCCTTTCTGGTGCTGGCGGCGATTGCCGCGGCGGCAGTGCTGCTGGCGCTGAAGGTGCCTGAGACACGGGATACGCCGGCAATTGAGCATTCGTGAGGTTTGGGCGGTACATGCACATTGAAGCGTCGTCGATGATCATCTGGGCAGCGGTGGCGGTGACCATTGCCGGCCTGTTGTTCCGCCCCTTCCGCATTCCCGAATATGTCTGGGCCGTGGCCGCCGCGCTGTTGCTGCCGCTGACCGGGGCCATGCCGGTCGCAAGCTTCATGGGCGCGGTGGCCGAGGGCCAGGATGTCTACCTGTTCCTGGTAGGCATGATGCTGCTGGCCGAGCTGGCACGGCGCGAAGGGGTGTTTGACTGGCTCGCGCTGTACGCCGTACAGCACGCAGCCGGCTCGGGGCGGCGCCTGTTCGACCTGGTGTTCCTGGTCGGCACGGTGGTGACGGTCCTTCTGTCCAACGATGCCACGGCGGTGGTACTGACCCCTGCGGTGTACGCGGCATGCCGGGTGGCCGGGGTTACGCCCCTGCCCTATCTGTTTGTCTGTGCATTCATCGCCAATGCCGCCAGTTTCGTGCTGCCCATTTCCAACCCAGCCAATCTGGTGGTATTTGGCGCACACATGCCGCCATTGCTGGAATGGCTGAAGCAGTTCGCGCTGCCTTCACTGGCCGCCATCGCCGCCACATATGGCGTGCTGAGGCTGCTGTACCGGCGTGAGATCGCCCAGCCGATCTCAGTTTCGCCACCGCAGCAGCCGCTGCCTCCCGGTGGCCGCCTGGCAGCGGGGGGCGTGGTGTTCACCGGCACGGTGCTGGTGGTCACCTCCGCACTGAATGGTCGTCTGGGGCTGATGACACTCTGTGCCGGGCTGTTGAGCGTGGCGGTCGTAGCGATGGTGCAACGGCGCAGTCCTCTGCCGCTGCTGCGGCACGTGTCCTGGAGCGTGCTGCCGCTGGTGGCGGGTCTTTTCGTGCTGGTGGAGGCAGTCGCGCAGACCGGGGTGATCCAGCAGGCGGCGGACGGACTGGAGACGCTGTCGCGCAGCTCGACCGGCCACGCCGGCTGGGTGGCGGGCATTGCCGCCGCCCTGCTGAGCAATGTAGCCAATAATCTGCCGGTAGGACTGGCGGCCGGGTCCGTAGCGCAGGCGGCGGATCTGCCCGCGCAGGTGCGGGCCGCATTGCTGGTGGGCGTGGACCTGGGACCCAATCTGTCCGTCACCGGTTCACTGGCGACCCTGTTGTGGCTGGTTGCGCTGCGACGTGAGGGCGAGCATGTGGGCGCCCTCGATTTCCTGCGAGTGGGGATCCTGGTGATGCCTCCCGCCCTGATAGGTGCCCTGCTGCTGTTGTGACCGGGCTGCGGATTGATCAGTGCGGACCTGCCGGCGTAACGACCAGCCATCCGTGGTCACCCGCCTGTCGCTGTTCAATGTAGCGCTGTGAAACCCCGATCCCTCGGACCATGGACTCGACCAGGGCGACATCCGCAGCATCGTCGCTGCTGGTGTACTGCGTGGGGTCCCGGTTGATCTCAGCGCTGACAGCGTGCAGCCCCTCGCCTTCAGGAATGAAGTGAACCTGGGCAATGCAGAAGCCGGTCCAGCTGCGGTGCATGTGGAGCGTCGTGCCCTCGTAGTAAAGGAACCATTTGTCCTCCATGTCCAAGGGCAGGAGGCCGCGGCGCACGCAGGCTGACTCGACGGCATCGAGATGGAAGTCCAGCGGCAGCGAAACATGGCGCTCCGGTAACGGCTGGTGCTTCCAATCGGTGGCAGTAATGGTTGGGCGCATCGTCGTCCTTCAAGGGGATCTGCCGGCCAGCGGCCGGCACTACCCCGGGCCGGTAGCAGTCGAGCAAGCTCGACTCTACCCGGCCAGGGTGAAGACCGAGCCCGAGTCGACGCGGATGTTGGCGCCGTTGATGAAACTGGCGCGCTCGGAGCACAGCAGCAGGACCGCGGCGGCGACCTCTTCGGGCCGGCCGCGGCGCTTGAGCACCATGCCGGGGCGCTCCTCATCCAGGAAGGTGCGGATTGCCTCCTCGAACGACATGCCCTTTTCCTTGGCGCGCTTGTGCATCATCGCGTCGGTCATCGGCGTATGGATGAAGGCCGGAGACACGGTGTTGATCATGATGTTGTCCTTGCCGTACTGCTTGGACAGCCCCTTGGCCAGGCTCAATACGCCGGCCTTGGACGCGCAGTAGGGCAGCTCGTCGGTGTACGGCTGCACGGCATCTTCCGAGGCGAACAGCACGATGCGTCCCCAGCCCTTGGCGCGCATTGAGGGAATGGCTTGGCGGCACATGCGCACGGCGCCCATCAGGTTGATGTCCAGCGTGCGCAGCCAGCCGTCGTCGCCGACATCAAGGAAATCGCCGGTAGCGCCGGTGACACCCGCGGCGTTGACGTAGATGTCGGGGTCGCCGAGTTCGCTGCGCACCGTGGCCCAGATGCGTTCCACATCCTTGGCATCGGTAACATCGCCGGCGACGGCCATCACGTCGCCCAGCGGCGACAGCTCCTGCAGGGCCTCGTCCAGCGTGCCGTCGGGTACGTCGGTGATGGCAACGCGTGCACCCGCCTGCAGCAGTTCGCGTGCGGTCTGCTTGCCCATGCCCGAATCGGCGCCACTGACCAGGGCGATGCGCCCTTCTATTCCGAGATCCATGATGTGTCCTTGGTTGGGGAGGAAGTGGTGCTGCGCGGTGGCAGCGTCTGCAGGAAACGCTCTGCGGTGCGCAGGCCCAGTGCCATCTGGGTCAACGCCGGGTTGGCGGCCAGGGCACTGGGGAAGATCGAGTTGTCGCAGATGAAGAGATTGGGGATATCGAAGCTGCGGCCGTCTGGGTCCACTACCGCGGTATCGGCCGAATCGCCCATGCGACAGGTCCCCAGGGTGTGGGCCGAGCGCGCGGCGGCAAAGATGCCGGTGGCACCTGCGGCTTCCCAGATGCGGGTGAGCTGGGCCTGGGCATGCGCGTCCAGTGCCCCTTCGTTGGGGCCGTAGCTGAAATCCACCCGCGCGCGGCGCATGCCGAAGGCATCCCACTCGTCGCTGAGGGTCAGCCGGTTCCCGTCCTGCGGCAGGCACTCGCCATTGATGCCGATGCCGGCCAGGTGCCGGTAGGAGGACAGCGCATCCACCAACGGCTGGCCCCACAGCCCGGCACCCCTGGCGAGCGTGTTGGCCAGCGTAGCGGGCTGCACTCCCAGGCTCTGCACCAGGTAGCCGCCGGCAAAGGAGGCGTCGCGCGGCCGGACGAAATCCTCGGTGATGAGCGAGGACGGGTAGCCGCGATTCATGCACATGTCCGCATCGAAGAAGCCCCACACCTGGGTGGCAACGTGGGCCATGAAGTTGCGCCCAACCTGGCCACTGCTGTTGGCCAACCCGAGGTTGAGCAGCAGGCGCGGCGTTTCCACGCCGCCGGCGCACAGGAACGCGGCCGAGCACTTCACCCGGTGCAGGCGATGATTGCGCTGGTAGACCACGCCGCTGATACGGCCGCGGGCGTCGCGCTCGAGGTCTACAACCCGGCTTTCATCGCGGATGACCGCGCCGTGTGCCGTCGCCCACGGTAGCCAGGAGGTGTCCATGCTGGCCTTGGCGCCATTGCTGCAGCCCTGGTGGCAGGCGCCGCAATGGTTGCAGGCCTGGCGCAGGCCCCAATGCGCCTGCTGCCGCGCCTGGCTGACCAGGGCGGCCGGTGCATCGGTTGCGCTTACCCCCAGCGCGTCGCAGCCGCGCTGCATGGCCTGGGCCGGGGCATTGCGCAGCACGGGCGGATAGTCGTACCGGCGCGCCGGGTCCCACGGGTAATGCGCGGGACCCGAGACACCGATGAAGGCCTCGACCCGCTGCACATACGCACGCAACTCGGCATCCGCGATGGGCCAGTCTGCGCCCTGCCCTGTCAGCGAGCGCAGGCGCAGGTCGCGCGGATCCGGCCGCGGGCAGAAGGCGCCCCAGTGCAGGGTGGAGCCGCCAACACCCTGGCCGGAATTGTTGGCGCCGAATGCGGTGGGGGTCTTGCCGCCGCTGAGGCGCTCTTCCATCCAGTAGATGTCGGTCGCCAGCTCGTCGGCCACATGATCATTGGGCGTGAAAGTACGGCCGGCTTCCAGCAACAGCACCGATACGCCGGCCTCGGCCAGGCGGGCTGCCAAGGGCGCACCGCCGGCGCCGCTGCCGATGATGACTGCATCGTACGACTCGTCTGCACCACGGCCATGCGTCACAGGATTCAGCACGGCAGCTGCCACGCATCGGTGGCTCCCGCTTCGGTGTGCGCGTAGCCGGGACTGTCCGCGCCTTTGCCGCCGACCGCGAAACCGTCATAGCCAATGGCAGCCCAGGTGGAGGGAAGGCTCATCCAGGTCCTGGCAAACAACGCCCTTGCATCCTCAAGCCAATGGGCCCACTGCGCGGGGTCCAGCACGGCACCCTCTGGCGCGGTGGCGCTCTGTCCTTGCACCTGTTCAAGCAGTGCGTGCTGTGCGGTGGGCGCAAGCATGCTGAATCCATTGGCGGCTGCATCCAGCTGATCCAGCGCCTGTGCCCAGGCATCCGCATCCGGTGGCAGGTCAGCAAAGCGCCAGCCGTCGCTCTCGTGGTTGACCAGTGCGTGGCCGACGCGCAGCGCCAGTTCATCGGCATCCCCACCTGGCACAAGGCGCGCAGCCAACGCAGAGAGCAGGGCCAGATGGCGTGCGGGCAGCGCGGATTCCGGCAGTGGCAGCGGTGGGGCATGTCGTGCCAGCAGGCGCGCGCGCATGCGCGGCGCCACGCGGTCGGCGTTCAGCAGCTGGATGAAGCGCGCCGGCAGTGCGCGTGCAGCCAGTGGCATTGCCCATGCGACGATGCGTTGGGCCAGCCAGTGTGGCTGCTCGACGGGGACCAGGTGCGCAGCGTCCGGCACGATGTCCACGGTCGCGTGCGGATAGTGCGGCGCGTTCAGTGCGCGCTGCGCCGATTCACCGAGATCGCCGTCCTCTGCCCCCGCCAGTATCAGCGCCGGCACTTGCAGGTGCCCGGCGTCTCCCTGGCGATGCTCGCGGCTGCCCTGCTGCAGCCAGGCACGCCAGGCGACGGGGTCGGTGCGCTGCATATCCTGGATGGCTGTTTCCCGCAGGTCACCCTGCAGTGGGTGGAACGTGTTGGCATCGATGAATTCTTCGGCATGGGCGCGTTCGGGCCGCCCGTCGGCGAACCAGCCGAGCATCTTCTGGCGACGCGCTTCCCCCATGGGCTCTGGGCACGGCGGCGAGGCCGCCACCAGCACCACGCCGGCCAGGCCAGCCAGGCCCTGGGCGCCGTCACGGCTGCGCGCAGCGAGCAGCGAGGCGATCTTGCCGCCCATGCTGTGGCCGACGGCAAACCAGCAGCACGGCGCGCGCGAGGTGACTTCCTGCTGGAGCCAGTCCACAAGGGCATCGATGTCGGTCGCGTTGCCTGCGCAGGTGCCACCAAACCCGGGAATGTCCAGCGCGACACAGTCGAACTGATCGCCGAGGGCGCGTTCCAGGCCGCTCCATTCGCGGCGGCTGGCGCCCAGGCTGTGCAGCAGAAAAAGAACAGGACGTTGCATGCAGACCTCAGCGTGTAGCGGCGCGAGCATGGTCGTCGGCGTGTCCACGCGGCGTGCAGGAAGGTGTCAACGCCGCGCCATGATCACGTGGCGTTGAACACTGCCTCACCCTGCATACGCGCGTGCCGCTCTAGGTTCGTTGCACCCCACGTCTGGATGTACATCATGTGCACCCCTGTTGCTGTCCCGGCAGCCTTGCATGCCTGCCGGAGGGTGCGTTGATGTCGACGTCGCCCCAGACCACTTTGTTCGATGCTGCGAAGATCGACGACGCGCCGGTTGGCAGAGAGCGCAGGCGCGACGGCGCGCTGCCCATCGAACAGTACTCGGCACTGGGCGAAGGTCGCTCTGTTGCCCTGACCGGCTGCGATGGATCCATCGACTGGTGGTGCGCGCCCAACATGGACAGCCCCCCGTTGTTCGATCGGCTGCTGGATGGCAGCAACGGCGGCTATTTCAGTATTGCCCCTACCGAGCCCTGCACCGTCGAACGCCACTACCGGGCCGAGAGCAATGTGCTGGAAACCATCTTCAGCACGGCGTCGGGCCGCGCCTCGCTGACGGAATCGCTGAACAGCGGCAACGCGGGTCGGTTGCCGTGGTGCGAGCTGGCGCGGCGTATCGAGGGCCTGGAGGGCGAAGTCAGCTTTGCCGTCCGCATATACCCCAGCACCCGCGCGCAGTCGGCCAGCCCCTACTGCTCGACCATTGGCGAGCACACCGTCTTCCACGTGCAGCGCTTGCTGGGCGTGGTGATCCACCACCCCGCGCTGCAGCTGCAGTGGGCCGACGAAGGTGCGCGCGGTGAGTGCACCGTCGGTGCTGGCGAGCGGGTTACCGTGGCACTGGTGGTCGGCGAGGATGAGCCGCTGGTGGCACCGTCGGTGGAGGAAGTAGACGGCCGCATCGACCTGACCGACCGGGAATGGAAGGCATGGGCGCGTAATGTGTCCTACGACGGCTGGGACCGTGCCACGTTCGTGCGCAGCACGCTGGCCCTGAAACTGCTGCTGTACTCGCCCTCGGGCGCCATTGCGGCTGCCGCTACGACCTCGCTGCCCGAGCGCATTGGCGGCGACAAGAATTTTGACTATCGCTACGCATGGGTGCGCGACGCCGGGTACACGATCCAGGCGTTTCTGGCCGCCGGTCTGGAAGCGGAATCCAAGGCAGCCTTCACCTGGCTGCTGCGCCAGCTGCGCCGTCACGGGCCGAAGGTGGTCTTCACTCTTGACGGCGAGACGGTGGAGCCGGTGCAGAAGCTGCCAATGCGTGGCTACCGCGATACGCAGCCGGTGGTGAAAGGCAATCTTGCCGGCGACCAGCACCAGCACGGTATCTACGGCGATATCTTCGAGACCGCGTTCTGTTTCGTGGCGGCAGGCAACATCCTGGACGGCGCCAGCGCGGAGCTGCTTTCCCGGATTGCCGACCTCTGCGCGGACCATTGGCGCGCGAAGGATTCCGGTATCTGGGAACTGCCCGCGCTGGAGCACTACACGATGTCCAAGATCAGCTGCTGGCAGGCGCTGGCGCGGGCGGTCGAACTGGCTGACCAGGGCCAGCTGCCGACCACCTGCCGTGACCGTTGGGAGCGCGAGCGCGACCGCATCAGTGAATGGATCGAAACCCATTGCTGGTCCGACGCCCTGCAGGCGTTCGAAATGTATCCCGGCAGCGGCAAGCTGGACGCGGCGCTGGCACTGGCTGTGCGCTTCCGGTTCGATGGCAGGGACCGGCTGTTGGCCACACTTCGCGCCATCGACCGCGAGCTTGGCCAATCGGACTTCCACTACCGCTACTCGGGAATGCCCGAAGAAGAAGGCTGCTTCATCGCCTGCTCCTACTGGATGGCCGAAGCCTATGCCCGGCTCGGCTTCGTCGAGGACGCCCGCGCCCGCGTGGATGCGTTGAACGGCGCCCTTGGCCGCTGCCAGGGCGTGCTCAGCGAAATGGTGGACCCCGCCACCGGCCACTACCTCGGCAACACCCCGCAAGGCCTGAGCCACCTGGCCCAGGTGATGGCCATGGCCACGATTGCAGACACCCATGGCTGCCCATGAGCGGCCTACTCTCCCCCGCCCCACGAAAAGGATCGACCATGAATGACCGTCTGAAAATGCAGGACCCGCGCAGCCAGTATCCGCAGCCGCCCTTCCCCGCCCAGCCGCAGCCGGTGCCGGGCAAGGCCGCAGCCATGGACCCCGTGCCGGACCATGGCGAAACCAGCTACCAGGGTTCGGGCAAGCTGAGCGGACGCCGGGCGCTGATCACTGGCGCCGACAGCGGCATCGGCCGTGCCGCGGCCATCGCCTATGCCCGCGAAGGCGCTGACGTAGCCCTGTCCTACCTTCCCTCCGAAGCGTCGGACGCGGAAGAAGTGTTCGCACTGATTGAAGCCGAAGGCCGCAAGGCGCTGGCGCTGCCGGGTGACATCACCGATCCGGAGTGGTGCAAAGCATTGGTCGAACGCACGGTGGAAGCGTTCGGCGGCCTCGACATCCTGGTCGTCAATGCGGCCCGCCAGCAGTACCGCGAAAGCATTGCCGAGCTGAGCGCGGAGGACTTTGACAAGACGATGAAGACCAACCTCTACGCCATGCACTGGATCTGCCAGGCGGCGGTTCCGCACCTGCCGCCGGGTGCGGCGGTCATCACCACTGCATCGGTGCAGGCGTATGACCCGTCGGCGATCCTGCTGGATTACGCCACCACCAAGGCGGGCATCGTGGCGTACACCAAGGCGCTGTCGGCACAGCTGGTCGAAAAGGGAATCCGCGCCAATGTGGTTGCGCCAGGCCCGTTCTGGACAGCGCTGCAGTCCTCCGGCGGCCAGCCGACCGAGGCGGTGACCAAGTTCGGCACGCAGGTGCCGATGAAGCGCCCGGGCCAGCCGGTGGAGATCGCGCCGATCTATGTGCTGCTGGCCAGCCAGGAAGGCAGCTACCTGACCGGGGAGGTCTTCGGCGTAACCGGCGGCGCGGGCATCGCGTAAGGGAAATTGCTGAATCCTTAATGATTCAGACTGAATACGGTCATTATTCACGCCGTCTGTGGCATGGTGCCGGGTCCTGATGGGCCCGGTCCTCCACCGGTACTCCGATAACACCGAGCAGGGAATGGCGTGTCGAACGATCAATTCAAGGGATTTCCTTCCCCGTCTGTAAGAAGCGAGCACGCGTTGCCGATCGGCGACAAGCGGTCTGACATCTTTTTCAGCGCAGTGGAAACCACGCGCATGCCGATGATCATCACCGACCCGCACCAGCCCGATAATCCCATCATTTTCGCCAACCGTGCATTCGTCGAAATGACCGGCTATGAGCGGGACGAGCTGATTGGCCGCAACTGCCGTTTCCTGCAGGGGCCCGAAACCGACCCCGATGCAATCGCCGACATCCGCCAGGCCATTGCTGAGACCCGAGAGGCAGCGACCGAGGTTCTGAACTACCGCAAGGACGGTTCGACGTTCTGGAACGCCCTTTTCGTGTCGCCGGTGTTCGATGACGACGGCGCGCTCGTGTATTTCTTCGGCTCACAGCTCGATGTGTCGCGCCGACGCGATGCGGAGGATTCGCTGCGCCAGGCGCAGAAGATGGAAGCCCTTGGCCAGCTGACCGGTGGCATTGCACACGATTTCAACAATCTACTGCAGGTCATGTCCGGCTATCTGGAGATGATCACCGGGACGTCGGACAAAGAGCTCCCCTCTGACAGCTTTGTCAGGCGCGCGGCCACCCAGGCGCAGTCGGCCGCCAACAAGGCTGCGGTGCTGACCCAGCAGCTGCTGGCGTTCTCTCGGCGGCAGAAGCTGGAAGGCCGCACAGTCAACCTGAATTCCCTGGTGTCTTCCACAGTGGAACTGGCCGCGCAGCGTGTGGGGCCGGACGTGGAACTGCAGATGGACCTCGCGCCTGCACTGTGGAACTGCAGGATCGATACAACCCAGGCCGAGGTAGCCATCCTCAACCTGGTCATCAACGCGCGCGATGCACTGAAGGGCCGCCCGGACCAGCGCGTGCTGCTGAGCACGCGCAACGTGGACGTCTCCAAGGCTGCGGCCGCCAACGAACTTGATCACCTGCCGGCGGGTCGCCTGGTCTGCATTTCTGTGCAGGACAACGGCAGCGGCATGTCACCGGACATCGTGCGGCGGGTGATGGATCCGTTCTTCACCACCAAGGAAGAAGGCGAAGGGACCGGCCTCGGACTGTCGATGGTCTATGGCTTCGTCAAGCAATCCGGTGGCACCGTACGGATCGCGTCCGAGCCCGGCGTGGGCACGACCGTCAGCCTGTACTTCCCTGCCACGAACGATGCGTTGACGAAGGATGTCGCACCTTCCAACATGGCCATGGACCGCGGTGGCAGCGAGCGCATCCTGATTGTCGAGGACCGCGATGACGTGGCCGAACTGGCACAGATGCTGCTGGAAGCGGGTGGCTACCAGACCCGGGTGGCCAACGATGGGGCATCGGCACTGGCGCTGCTGGAACAGGGCGAGGTGTTCGACCTGCTGTTCACTGACCTGATCATGCCGGGCGGCATGAACGGCGTGCTGCTGGCCAGAGAAGCCAAGCGCCGCTTGCCGAAACTGAAGGTGCTGCTGACGACGGGCTACGCCGAAGCGGGCCTGGAGCGCACCGATGCCGGCGGCTCCGAGTACGAGGTGCTGAACAAGCCCTTCAACCGCCAGCAGCTGCTGCGCAAGGTGCGCCTGGTGCTGGAAGGGCCGACCGGCGTTGGTTGAATGAACAGACGGGAGGATGCGGGCAACCTGCGCTGAACCCCGGCACTGCATTCCATTGCGCGCGTGGCGTGCGGCACCCACCTGATACCTGCGCCCGAGCATGGGCGCTCTCAGGAGAAATACATGCCGCACCACGAAAAGATCGCCTTGTCCGGCGTTGTTGAACACGTGTTCGCTCACCGTTTCACCCTGCTGGCGGATGGCCAGCCTCATCTGGCCGATCTGGGGCCGAAAGGCGCCGAGGCTTTCGCCATCAAGCCCGGCCTGGCCGTGACCCTCGAGGGCGAACGTCGCCCCTCGGAGATCAAGGTACTCAGCATTGGCCGCACCGGCGGCAAGCGGGTGCAGATCGAGCATAAGAAACCGCACCACGGCCCGGGGCATCATCCCGGCAAGCACGTTCAGGCAGATCCGGTCGCCGCGCTGGATGCCGTGAAACGGGCAGGATGGACCCCTGCAGGAAAGCCGCAGCGTCATCCCAGGCACTTTGAAGTACTGGCCCGCCAGAAGGGTGGCGACTGGATGGAACTGCACGTGGACTTCGCGGGCGGGATCTACAAGCAGAAGCCCGCTGCCGCGCACAAGTGGGATATTGTGTAAGCAACGGAAGCCCCGCGGATGCGGGGCTTCTTTGCATCTCAGCCGGCTGCCGCTGCCCCGCAACGGAAAACGGTGAGACTACGCGGTGGGGCCAGGAAATGACCGGCACCCAGCACGTCCTGCTCATTCGCAAGGCCTGCATCCGTGGACAGCAGCATCGACCAGCTGAGCGAGGCGCCTTCGTCGTCCGGGAGCGCGAAGTCGACCCCTTCGTGATAGGCGTTGATCACCACCAGCAGGCTGGCGTCGCTGGCATGCTCGCGTACGCCTGATGCCTGTGCCCTGCCCTCCAGCAGCAAGCCGACCGAGCGCGCACCCGCGTCATTCCAGTCCTCACCGGTCATCTCCCTGCCTGCGGGATTCAGCCAGGTCAGGTCGCGCACATCCGCCTGTTCGTTGTACTGGCCGTTGAGGAAGCGGCCGCGGGTCAGGATCGGATGGGTCTGGCGCAGGGCCAGCAGGTCACGGACGAACTGGGCCAGCCGGCCCTCGGTGGTATCGCGTTCCCAGTCGATCCAGGCCGTTTCGTTGTCCTGGCAATAGGTGTTGTTGTTGCCGCCCTGCGTCTGCGCGCGTTCGTCACCGGCCAGCATCATCGGCGTGCCCTGCGACAGCAGCAACGTGGCCAGCAGGTTGCGCATCTGCTGTTCCCGTAGCGCGTTGATGCCGGCATCGTCGGTCGGGCCCTCGGCACCATGATTGCAGGACGAATCGTTGTTGGAGCCATCACGGTTCTCTTCGCCGTTGGCGTCGTTGTGCTTCTCGTTGTAGCTGACCAGATCGTTGAGCGTGAACCCATCGTGCGCCGTGATGAAGTTGACCGACGCCCACGGCCGGCGGCCACGTCGGTCGAACAGGTCCGCCGAGCCGGTCAGTCGCGTCGCAAACTCTGCCAGCTTGCCCTCGTCGCCCTTCCAGAAGCTGCGCGCGGTGTCGCGGAACGTGTCGTTCCACTCTGCCCAGCCTGGCGGGAAGTGCCCGACCTGGTAGCCGCCCGGGCCGCAGTCCCACGGCTCGGCAATCAGCTTGACCTGGCTGAGCAGCGGGTCCTGGCCGACCGCATCGAGGAAGCCGCCACGCTGGTCGAAGCCTGTGGGCTCCCGCCCCAGGATGGTGGCAAGGTCGAAGCGGAAGCCGTCGACGTGCATTTCCTGCGCCCAATAGCGCAGGGAGTCGCAGACGAAGCGGATGGCCTGCAGGTTGCTCAGATTGAACGTGTTACCGGTACCGGTATCGTTGATGTAGTAGCGCTTGTCCTCGGCCAGGCGGTAGTAGCTGGCATTGTCGATACCCTTGAACGACAGCGTAGGCCCGAGCTCGTTGCCTTCGGCGGTGTGGTTGTAGACCACGTCCATGAAGACCTCCAGACCTTTGCCGTGCATGGCCTTGACCATGTCGCGGAATTCGTCGCGATGGCCGCTGGCCAGGTAGCGGCGCTTGGGCGCGAAGAAGGCCAGCGTGTTGTAGCCCCAGTAATTGCGCAGGCCCTTGTCCAGCAGGTAGTTGTCATCCAGATAGGCATGGACCGGCAGCAGCTCCACGGCGGTCACGCCCAGGTCGCGGATGTAATCCAGCACGGCAGGCTGGGCAAGGCCGGCACAGGTTCCACGAACATCCTCGCCTACCTCTGGATGGCGCTGCGTGTAACCGCGCACGTGGGTCTCGTAAACAACCGTGCGGTTCCAGGGCGTGAGCAGGCGCTCATCCCCTTCCCAGTCATAGGTGTCTTCCACCACCACGGCCTTGGGCATGAACGGTGCACTGTCACGTTCATCGAAACTCAGGTCGCCGTCGGGGTGGCCGATGGTGTAGCCGTAGAGCTCATCGGCCCAGGTCAGGTCGCCGTCTATCTCCCGTGCGTACGGATCCAGCAGCAGCTTGTGGTGGTTGAAGCGGTGGCCTTCGGCCGGGGCGTATGGCCCATGCACCCGATAGCCATATCGCTGGCCCGGCGTTACGTCGGGCAGGTAGCCGTGCCAGATCTCGTTGGTGTACTCGGGCAGCTCGATGCGCTGCTCATTGCCCTGGTCGTCGAACAGGCACAGTTCGACCTTGGTGGCGTTCGCGCTGAAGAGTGCGAAGTTCGTGCCCTTCCCATCAAAGAAGGCGCCTTGGGGAAACGGACGCCCCTCGCGGACGCGGGATGGGGTGGCGTAGCGGCTGGATCTGACCTGGTCGCGCATGGGGGATGCTCTGTGTTCCGGCTGCGGGGTTGCAGCCGGGGAGTCGGGAGCATCGCGGTCCTTCTGTAGACGCGGTGTGGCGGAGGCATCACATGACCATGCACCCCGCTGGGCTTGCTGAAGCTTTCAGGATCGAACGGGCTCACGCCCCTGTGTTTCTGGACGCCGGTGAACGTCCAGAGGCCGGCAGGTCGTCAAACACGCCCTGGCCGATGGCCTGGCGGTTGCTGCAATGGGTACAGCTGAGCACGGCGCCACCGGAAACCGCCGTCAGCCCGATGGGCTCGCGCGCAACGAAATCACTGTCGCAGGCATGGCAGTGCGCGTGCACCTTGACGATGCTGGGCCCCGCCTCGCCCTCCTGGTCCCGGCATTCAACCCGGTCCAGCCGAAACCGGCCTGTTTCGCCGGCTGCACCGCAGCTGTGATGTTCCTCTCGCTCGTACATGTGGTTTCCAGCCGTGATGTTTGGCGCAGCATCACGATTGTCGGGAGAACGTAGCGTGCTGCACCCTTGATCCCCGTGTGAAACCGTACGGCAGGCACGCTGCGTGTCGGGTGGAAATGGACAAGCGGGATCCGGCAGGAAGGAGTACCTTGTGTCCTCGAATCTCACCGGACTGATCCATGCTGCGTGCTGTCGCCTATCGAAGCTTCGCTGTGCCGGGCATTGATGCCCCCCGCCTTGAACGCATCGTGCACGGCGCCCAGCGCTTCAACCGGATGGCGGGTGTCACCGGTGCCATGCTGTTCGATGGCGCACGCTTCCTGCAGTACGTCGAAGGTCCAGCGGATGGTATCGAGGGCGCGATCGGCCGCATCAGGGCCAGCAGTGACCACGAGCGTCTGCATATGCTGGGCGACAGCCTGATCGAGAGCCGTCGGTTTCCGGCCTGGGATATGAGCTGCCTCATGCAAACCAATACCGTACTTGATCGCTTGTTCGTCGCCCCGTGGGGAAGCATGGACCGGTCACTCGATGACGCCGGGAATCCGGTCAGTGGCGTGCTGCTTCTTCGTCGATTGCTGGGTTGACCCTCAACCCGGCAGAGGCAGTTCGGCGCCCTGGCTGTACACCAGCCCCGCGATCGCGGCGAGACAATCATCGGGCGGGATGATCAACAGGTTCATGTCATGGGGTGTGCCGGCGATACCCCCTACCCACACGACGTTGGAGCAAGGGCGGCCAGTCTCTTCATGGTGCTCGCTTTCTGCAGCCTGCGCGCTGCGCCTCAGTCCAGCACCACCGTGAACCGCGTGGCCAAGGCTGACGGCACCACTGCGACGCCTTCCCGCCTCAATTCCACCAGGCCGTAGCGCTCCATCATCTTCAGCGTTCGCGAGAGGCTTGGCAACTTGCGCCCGCTCAGTTCGGCAAGCGCGGTCAGCGACTGCGGCTGGCGCTGGTGCAGTATCCGCAGGAGCCGGCGGTTCTCATCGCTCAGTACCGCAGCCAGCGAGGACAGCGATGTGAAGGTGGTGGCGCCTGTCTGGCATTGCGGCGGCGGGGATCGCCCTTCCCGCTCACGGCCGACGATGCACCGTCGGCTGTCGTTCGGTGCATGGAGGGAGCTCGCGTCTGGCTCGTGCATTGTGTGGGTACTTCCTGCGGCGTTGTAGTGTCGGATCCCGTCGCAGGATCCGATTGAACAAACGGCGCAACCACAGGCGGGCGCATTGTGGTGGGCGGAGCGTGACGATTGGCCGGCCGGCGGCCGACACTACCTCGGAAGCAGTTGCTCGGCCAGTCCGCGATAGATCGGCACCGGGCAGACCAGCCCGGACACCGCGCGGGCGATCAGCACCGTGGCCAGGATGGGCAGCAGCAGGTCGCCGCTGTCGGTCAGCTCCAACGAGATGACCGCCGATGTCAGCGGCGCTTGGGTCACGCCGGTGAGGTAAGCGCACATGCCCAGCAGCACGAAGGCGCGCGGATCGACGGCGGGCATCAGTGCAGCCAGGTTGTGGCCGATGCCGGCGCCCACTGCCAGCGCTGGCGAGAACAGGCCGCCGGGAATACCCGCAATGTACGAGGCCAGGTTGGCGAGCAGTTTCATCAGGCCGAACTCGTGGCCCACCTCGGCGTGGCCCTGCACCAGGCTGCGCGCCTGCTCGTAGCCGGTGCCGTATGCCCCATCACCGAATGCAGCGGCCAGGCCGACAACCACCAGGCCGCAGCCTGCGGCGAGCAGCACCGGGTGCCGTTGCCGCAGCGTGCCCAGCCAGCGTGGCCGGCCGGCAACGCTCGCCAGCACCATGCGGGCGAACACCCCGCCCAGCAGCCCGGCCACCACCCCGCACATCAGAATGGCCAACCAAGCCTGGCCCAGCGGCATGCGTGCGGTCACGTGGCCGAAGTAGGTGTAGTTGCCCAGCAGGCCCAGCGAAACCACACCGCCCACGATGACCGCGGTCAACAGCGTGCCCGAGAACCGATGCTCGAAGCGCCCGCTCAACTCTTCAATGGCGAACACGATGCCCGCCAAGGGCGTGTTGAAGGCCGCCGCGATACCGGCCGCACCGCCTGCCAGCAGGAAGTGCGACAGCTCCTTCGGATCCTTGAAGCCGAACCAGCGGCCGAACAGATACATCAGGCTGGCGCCAACGTGGACGGTGGGCCCCTCGCGGCCGACCGATGCGCCACCGAGCAGCGAAAGCGAGGTCAACAGCAGCTTGCCCGCGGAAACGCTGGGCGAAAGATTGACCTGGCGGAAGGTCTCATCGGGCTTTTCCAGCGCGGCGATGACCTGGGGAATGCCGCTGCCCCGGGTCGGGCGCAGGGCGCCGCTGGTCAGCCAGGCCAACAGCGCGAAGATACCCGGCGTGAGCAGCAGCGCCCACCACGGCGAATGGTCGATGGCGCGCTGGAACAGGCCGAACGCCGCGTCGCTGGCCTTGGCGAACAGGATGGCGACCAGCGCAACGGCCACGGCGCCGATCCACAGCGCGGCCCGGCGACGCCAGGCCTCGCTGCGCAGGTGGCCGGCCAGAGAGGCCTGGATGCGGGGGAACGGGTTCATGGGGACCAGTATGGTCAGTCTCGTGCGCCCGGGAAAGCTGGCGCCTTGGCGGATGACATTGCCGCATGCGGTGGCTGGGCCGGGTTCGGCTTACACACCGGCATTGCAGGTGTAGAGCCGAGCCCACGCTCGGCTGCTCTCCGCGAAAAGCAGCCGAGCACGGGCTCGGCTCTACACAAGCGACGTTCGTTGATCCACTGCTCCAGCGCGTCCTTCGGCATCGGCTTGGCAAACAGATAGCCCTGGAAGTGATCGCAGCCCAGTCCCACCAGCAGGTCACGCTGCGCGCAGGTTTCAACGCCTTCGGCCAGCGCGCTCATGCCCATCACCTGGGAAATCTCCACGATCTTGCCCAGCAGGTGCTGCGCGCGCTCCTGGGTGGTGGCCTCGTCGACGAAGTTGCGGTCGATCTTCAACTTGCGCACTGGCAGCGTGCGCAGTGTGGACAGGCCGGAGAAGCCGGTGCCGAAGTCGTCCAGCGCCCAGGTCACGCCCAGGGCCTCGAGCGCCTTCATCTTCTCGATCGTCTCCGCGGTTTCCGCCGACAGCGCGGACTCGGTCAGTTCCAGCTCGATCAACGCCGGGTTTACCCCCGCATCGCGGATGACGGCGCTGATGGCTGCAACGAAACCGTCGTCCAGCAACTGGATGGGGCTGATGTTCACCGCAACCCGCAGGTCACAGGTTTCTGTCTGGCCAGACCACTGGGCCAGCAGATCACAGGCCTGGCGCAGCACTTCAAGCCCGATGTCACGGATCGCGCCGCTTTCCTCGGCTTGCGCAATGAAGGCACCCGGCGACAGCAGCTCGCCCGACGGACGCCGCCAGCGCACCAGCGCTTCCACGCCGGTCACCACGCCATTGCCGCGCACCTGCGGCTGGTAGTGCACTTCGATCTCACCGTTGCGCACTGAACGGCCCAGCTCGCGCTCCAGGCGCAGCCGGTTGCCGATGTCCTTGCGGTAGATCGCAAAAATCGAGGCCAGCAGGGTCATCGAGATGACCGTATTGGAGCGGGCGCCCCACACGCGCACTTCGATAGGCGGCGACGTTCCGGGGGCCAGGAAATCCAGCGCGCCGATGGCAAACGCTGCGAACGTGGCCAGGCAGGCCAGCGGAAACACCAGCGAGCCGTAGCGCTCGCGCGCGTCGAAGGTGAAAGCCGCACCCGCCGCGAGCGGCAGCAGGAACAGGTGACCCGAGCGCGGCACCCAGGCGATCGGGGCATCGATCACCGCCACGCCCACCACGGACAGGAATACGCCGTGGGCGACGATCAACAAAGAGGTGGCATCGGCGCGACGACTGCGGGCCAAGGCGAGAACGCCGACCGCCATCACGCCGAGGAAGGGCGCGGCCAGCTCGGCGCGGTCAACGTAGAGGTAGCACGCTGTCCAGCCCAGGCCCAGGAGAATGCATGAGACGCCGGCCAGCTTCAGGATGGTGCCGATCTTCCTGCGGCGCGGTGCCTCCTGGAACTTCGGCAGGCCCTGCCATTTCCGCGCTGCTCTGTTGGGCATGTACCGAAGCATCCTTGTGGCATCCGGAGCGCGCCTGGTCGCGCCCCTGACGAAGGGTAGCAAAGCCCGCGCCGGGGCCAAATAGTGTCGATTTTCTGGCGCGGGCCCGCTTCATACCCCCTGCGCCTCGTCACGTCACGTCAACGTCGTTGAACCATTCAAAAGACGGTTGAAATCCGCCGCATCCAATCGGCCCCGGTGACACGTAGAGGTATGCACAACGCGCTGCGAGAGCTGCCACGGGCGCGTTATCCGCAGGTACCCCTGCATTCATCAAGAGGCCGAAGGGCCTCGCCCAACGAGGATACGAACATGCGTAGCCAGATCCAGCGCCTTGCCATTGCCGCGGGCATCGCGGTCGCCTGTACCGCACCTGCAGCGTTCGCCGCCGACAACCCGATGGTGGGCGGCGCACCGATGTATGCCAACAAGACCATCGTGGAAAATGCCTCCACGGCCAAGAACCTCAGCACCCTGGTAGCAGCGGTGAAGGCCGCCGGGCTGGTTGACACGCTGAGCGGCAAGGGCCCGTTCACCGTGTTCGCGCCCGCGAACGAAGCCTTCGAAAAACTTCCGGCCGGTACTGTGGATACGCTGCTGAAACCTGAAAACAAGGCCAAGCTGACCAAGCTGCTGACCTACCACGTGGTCTCGGGCACCTACACCTCGACCCAGTTGACCGCCGCCGCCCGCAGCCACGGTGGCACCAGCACGCTGAAGACCGTGCAGGGCGAGCCGCTGACGGTGAAGCTGCAGGACGGCAAGGTCTGGGTGATCGATGCCAAGGGCGGCAAGGCCTCGGTGACGACCGCTGATGTCATGCAGTCCAACGGCGTGGTGCACGTGGTCGACAGCGTGCTGATGCCGAAGTGATACCTGCCGGCGGAGCCCATGCGCCCGCATGGGCTCCGCTCTGCGGCAACGGTGCTCAGTGCGGCTGCTGCGGCCGCCGCGCGTCCAGCGCTTCCTTGATGCGAGCGATATCGCGGCCGCCTGCGTCGGCGAGGCGACGTACCTGCTGCCGCTCGTTCGGCGGTAAGGGTGCCGCCTGATCGTGCGGAGCAGCTTCCACCAGCCGGCCCACCGCTTCGCGCAACGGCAGCGCCGGGTACAACCGCGCGGCACACCAGCGCTCGGCGAAGCGTTTGCCCTGGCGTATGCTGGCGGCGCGCACATCCTTGGTCTGCCACATCTTCTGCCCCTTCATCCAGAGCCGAACGCCGGGCCGCCCGTCCGGAATGACCGCGGCCACTTCGCGCGCGTTCCACCACAGGGCCCAGCGCTCGCCGGTCTGCACCCAGCCGGAGGGGGTGGGTGCGCGCTGGAAGCCGTGATGTGCGGAGGAGGTAAGCATGGCCCAGAGAATACGCAGGGCGGTCTCACGGCCTGCGACGCTTGTGGCATTCAGCGCCGCGTGCAGGCGGCGGTGTCGCAACCATTGGCGGCGATGCGCCCTTTCTCCAGCACCAGGATCCGGTTGGCCGCCCACAGCGGGCAGGACATGGCGATGCAGGCGCAGCAGGCAGGCGACTTCGGCTTTTCCCAGAGCAGTTTGAAATAGCCTTCGCCGATCCGCCCGCGGATGGTGCCGACGTCTTCGTGGTGCACCGAACCGCTGCAGGTCAGCCCACGGTGCAGGCCCCACGTCTGCAGCTCGGGCAGTGACGTCGAGCGCAGCGCCTCGTCGACGAGCTGCATGAGGCCTGTGGATGCGTGGGTTGCCAGGGACTGCACCGGAGAATTCCGGAAGGGCTCATGTGCGCAGGGCGCCCGTTTGAGCGCCATGCGGCCTAACGCATTGCTGCAGACAACGGCGTTGTCAGATGTCCTGGTGGTGGCGCGCCAGCGGGGTCACCGGTGCATCGCCGCCGCCCACGAAATGGCGGACCACGGGGGCACGTTCGCCCTTGTGCAGTGCCCGCAGCGCTTCCTGGATCTGCTTGTCGTCGGCGGTGATGCGTTCGTGCTGGCGCAGGTGTTCCAGCCAGGACGCCGCAACGAAATACTCCAGGTGGACGCCCGGGCTGGCGACATCCTCGACCACACCCCAGACCACCGCACCATCACGGCGGCGGATGATGCCCAGCTGATGCATGTGCTTGTGGAAGGCCGCGCGGTCTGCATCGTCGATGCGGTACTCGAGGGTGACCAGCACCGGGCCGCGATCATGCGAGACGGCTACCGACAGCTCCGGTGCGGGCCAGTGCCCGGCCGGACGCAGGTTCAGTTCCTCGGTGCCGGCAATGCGCACGCGCCACACCAGCAGGCCGCCGACCGCTGCACCGATGGCGGCTACCAGCAGGGCCAGCTCCGGCGAGGTCTGCTGCGCCAGTGCGCCCCAGCTCAGGCCACCGGCGGCCATGCCGGCCGAGAAGATCATGATGTACAGCGCCAGGGCGCGCGCGCGCACCCAGGCCGGCACCGACGTCTGCGCTGCGATCTGCAGCGAGGACAGCACGGTGATCCAGGCAAAGCCATTGATCATCATCACGGGCGGCAGCAGGTACCAGCTGCGCAGCAGCGCCAGGCCCACCAGGCTGGCCGCCAGGGCGAGCGTGGCCAGCAGCACCAGCATGTCGCGGTCGAGCTTGGCACGCAGCTTGGGCAGCAGCAGTGCGCCACCGACCGCGCCGATGCCGATGCAGCCCAGCAACATGCCGTACTGCCCTGCCCCGCCATGCATCTGGCCGCGGACGACCACCGGCAGCAGGGCGTTGGCGGCGGCGGCAAAGAAGAAGAAGCCGACCGACTTGATCAGCACCGCCTGCAGCTTGCCGGCCTTGGTGGCGTAGCGGATGCCTGCCTTCAGGCCGGCACCGAAGCCTTCCGGCGGCAGGCTGGACGCGGTCGCGTCTCGCTTCCACGCCCACACCACCGCCAACATGGCGGCAAAGGTGATGGCGTTGAAGGCGAACGCGTACATCGCACCGAGCTGGGACACGATGACGCCACCGATGGCCGGGCCGATCGAGCGCGCGATGTTGATGCCGATCGAGTTGAGCGCCACCGCCGACGCCAGCATCGGCTGCGGCACCAGTTCGGACACGATCGCGGCCTGGGCCGGCATCGCCATCGCCGCGCCGCAGCCCATGCAGAACGTCAGCAGCACCAGCAGCTCCGGGCTGAGCATCTGCAGGTGGGTCAGCACGGCCATCACCAGTGCCACCAGCAGCATCCAGCCCTGGGTGAATATCAGGTACCTGCGGCGGTCGACGATGTCGGCGAGCGTGCCGGCGGCCAGCGCCAGCAGCACGATCGGCACGGTGGTGGCCGACTGCACCAGGGCCACCATCAGCGGCGAGCCGGTGCGCTCGGCCATGACCCAGGCCGCGGCCACGTCATTGACCCACGTGCCGATGTTGCTGGCCAGGATGGCCAGCCACAGCGATCGGAACATACCGATCTCCAGCGGGGACCAGGCACCGGCCTGGGGAGAGTTCTGTGATGCGGTTGCATTCACCATTGCCATGCTCCAACGATTGAGGCGAACAGCGTGTCCTGGCCGCCGGCCTGCTTCAGTGCAGGACCCGCATCCATCCAGGCCAGCTGCAGCTGCCATTGCCAGTGTTCGCTGGCCTGCCAGCGTGTTTCGGATTTGTATTGATTGCCGATGCGACGGGCCCCGCCCTCCGTACCGGGCAGTGCCACCAGCGGCGCAGGCGTGGTGTAAACCGCATCGGCGCGGCGGTGCTTCCAGGCCAGCTGCACGCCCAGTTCGGTGGTCACCTTTTCATGCAGGCGCAGGGTCAGCGTGGGTTGGATGTCCATCAGGTTGGCCGGGGCCAGCAGGCTGGCTTCGCTGAAGTACGCCGACTTCGGGTACAACGCATTGAACGTGCCCAGGCGACCATCGTGCAGGTTGCCATCGCCGCTGGCGATGTCCGCCTTGACGCCCAGCCGCGGCTGCAGCGGCACGTTCTGCCACTGCCAGCCGGTATCGGTGGCGACCGTCCATGCACGGATGTCCAGGTCGGCCGCCGCCGTGCGCAGTTCGCCGCCCTGTGCGACCAGCTCGGTGTTCCAGTCCAAGCCGCCTGCGCGGCCAGACCAGCGCGCACCCAGGCTCTGCCGGCGCTCGATGCCGCTGCCAGCGGCGAAGCGGCCCGCCTCCCGTCGGTAGTCGAGCAGGTACAAGTCCCATTGGCCCGGGCCGTGTCCGCGGGCGGTCGTGGCGTAGGCGCCCCACAGATGCGCACCGTGTTCGGCACGGTCATCGAAGGCGGCCGGGCGGTTCTCGACCGCGCGCAGCGCCATCAGGTCCAGCGTGCCCAGGCGACCGGCCCAGCCGACGCGTGCACCGTCGAACGCGAGGCGGATGTTCGGCCCGTCTCGCACCGACAGCAGCCGCGAGCTGCCATAGCCGGCTTCCTGCCGGCCCAGCTGCACGTACATGCCGTTGTTCTCCCAGCGCCAGTAGGCCTGCTGGATGTCCAGCGCGCCACGGTCGGTCCTGCCAGGGCCGCCGGCCTTGCCTTCTTCGGCATGGGCGCCCAGCTGCAGCATGGCCTGCCAGTTGTCGTGGCGGTACCGCGCCGATGCGAGGGCGCGCAGCAGCCCATAGCCGTCCTCGCTTTGGCCGATGCCGAACCGGGTTGGGTCGTAGTACATGCCGCGCAGGCGCAGCGAGGCATCCAGCTGCAGCTGGCCATCGCCGGCGTCGGTGCAGGCGCCGCCGTCACAGGCCAGGGCCAGTGACGGGATGGCCGGCAGGATCAGGGTCAGAAGTACCGCACACTGGCGGACAGCCTTCGCTGGCCGCGTGGCTTCGGATGGAACGGCGTGGGCCATCGACCGCAGGGGTTCGTGGGGGCAGCACAGCTTGACGGTGCTTCGCGTGGCGGCGTAGCCCTGTTGGATGGTCGCGTTGATTACTCTTTCGGGTTACGTGCGGCGCCTACCAGATCGATCACGCGCCGGCCAAAGGAGCAGGCATCGAGGGAATACGCGCCCGGCCCGAGCAGCAACAGGCCCAGCGGCAGCAGGACCAGGGCGGTCAATGGCCCGCTCCAGAGCATCACGCCGGTCGCCAGCAGCACGGCGAACAGGGTGAGCCAACCGGCGGCGACCAGCGCCGAGACCAGCAGCGCGGCAACGGTGTGCCACGGGTCATCGCCGATCGACAGGCACAGCGATGCGGCCAGGCACAGGCGCATCCAGAGCAGCCCGATGCCGGGCGCCCTGTCAGGGAACATCACATAAAGCCGCTGCAAGATCGCTCCCCCTGCGCCATGTAGCGCATTAGTAGCCGCCATGATCGGTTGCTACCTGCCCCGAACGGGGTATATCGACCCCATGCGCGGCGCCGGCAGCGACTGCCAATACGTTATGGCTCATCGCCGTAGGCTTGGCGATCAGCTGGGGATTTCCGAGCAGGCGTGAAAGCCCACATGAAGAACTCCATGAGCAGGCTTGGCGCCAGTATCTGGCACTCCCGGAGCGCGTTCGGAGCCTTCGATGCAAGGCGGATACGCACCCCTGAACGGTGCCCGACAGGATCGGCGACGCGTATGGCTTCGTCCTCGAGGCCGTTGCATCCATGTCGAGCTTCCTTCCGGCCCCTTGGTGGCTGTGCGGATTCTGCGCAGATCCCCTTTGATTCAAGGGGTAGGGAAATACCGTATCAGGGAGTAGGAAAAGCCAGATACGGATCAATCCGCCGAAGTGGCAGGTCCGATCCTTATATAGTTCCACCCCTCAGAGTGAACTGCAGGCACACCATGCCCTACATCGGAATCGGACTCCACTTCATCGCGGCCATCTACTTTGCCGTGCATGCCATCCGCTCAGGCCAGAGCCTGTACTGGCTCCTGCTGCTGTTCTCGTTCCCGCTGCTGGGCAGCCTGGTCTATTTCTTGGCGATCTATCTGCCCGAAATCCGCCATTCGCGCGGCGCCCGCCAGGTGGTTCACTCGGCGAAGCAGTTCATTGACCCGGGCAAGGGCCTGCGCAACGCCCGGGCGGAGCTTGACCGCACGCCGACCGTGCAGAACCGCGTGCGGCTTGGCATGGAGCTGCTGGGGTCCGGCCAGGCCGAGGAAGCCAGGGCGCTGCTGGAGCAGGCCGCCAGTTCGCCGCTGGGTGATGACCCTTACATCCTGACCGGACTGGCACGGGCGCGCCTCGAATCCGGGCACGCCGCGCTTGCCGTGGAGACGCTGGAAGGTCTGTTCGCCCGCCACCCCGATGTCCGCCGCAAGCCTGAGCAGACCCTGCTGTACGCGCAGGCGCTGTCGGACAGCAACGCCCCGGGCGCGCAGGCGGCCTTCGAGCGTGCCGTGGAGTGCGGCAATGATGCCGCGGCGCGCTGCCTGTACGCCGAGTGGCTGCTGGCCCGGCCGGATGCGGCGGACCGCGAGAAGAGCCGCAGTCTGTTTGCCAGCATCCTGGACGATGCCCGGCACTGGTCACGCCATGCACGCAGCCACAACGCGCTGTGGCTGGAGCGTGCCAAGGCGAGGACGAAGGAGTTGGAACGGGCGCGCTGAGCGCCCCCTGCCTGCGGGTCCGGTAGGGCTCGCCCCCCCTGCCCCTCAGGGTCATGACCTGCCTGCAGGGCTCGGCCTGGGGCCATTGCGCGGGCTGCATGACCCGGGCACCACTGACACGCATCGCTGTGCATGAATTGGCATGCCAATCCTGGTTGGCATGGATGGCTGGTGGCGCGATGAAGGGACGTGCCAACCAGGGTCGGCATTCACCAACGCACCTGCCATGAATCCTGCTCATGCCTGCCGCAACAACTTTCCGCTGCTGCGAGGCGGTCGGGGTCGATAAAGTTTCCCGGGCTGGGATGCTCCCGACCACCGAAGGACTGGATACATGCGCCCCCACCCGTCTGCCGCACTTCGACGGCCCCTGGCTGCAAGCCTGGCGCTCGGCATTGTCATCCTGGCCGACGCTTGCCCTGCGCGCGCGTCCGAGCCTCCAGCTGTTGCAGCCCGCGCCACCGATCTGCAGACAGTCAAGGTGGCCGGACCCTCGCAGACCGACCTGCGCCGTGACGACCCGACCCTGCGCATCAGCATCGGCCGCGAGGACATCCTGCGCCACCATGACGACCGGCTTGGCAGCGTCCTGCGTCGGCTTTCCGGGGTCACCGTCACCGCCGAAGGTATCCGCATGCGCGGGCTCGGCGGTGATCACGTGCAGGTCCTGATCGATGGCGACCCGGCACCTGCCGGGTTCTCGATCGATTCCATCGCGCCGGATCTGGTCGAGCGCATCGAGATCCTGCCCACTGCGGTGGCCGAGTACAGCACGCGATCGATCGCCGGCACCCTCAACATCGTCCTGCATCGCACTGATGGCGCACGCCAGCGCACGCTCAAGATCAGTGCAGGGCAGTCCGGCGCTGGCATCATGCCCGCCGCCACCCTGCAGCTGTCGGGCAAGCGCCAGGCACTGGCCTGGTCGGTGAGTGCCACGGCGTCGGCCCCGAAAGAGCGCCTCGATGCGGTCATCGAGGACCAGGCCAGCGATGCGCAGGGGGAACGGCTCCATCTGCGACGCACCGACGAGCGCTACGTCGGCCAGACCAGCACCTTCAACGTTGCGCCGAAGCTGACCCGGACCCTGGGCGACCGCGACGAAGTCAGCTGGAACAACCTGCTGCAGTACAGGAAGGAAGCCTGGGCCCGTGATCGCAACGAGCTCGTGCTTGACGGCGGCCCCAGTGATTATCCGCGCAATCGGTGGATCAACGATTCACGGACCTGGACGACCAAGAGCGATGGGCTGTGGAAGCGCCAGATTGGTGAGCATGACACGCTGGACGTCAAGCTAGGCGTGATGCACTTCAGCCGTGACGTGGATTTCGCCTTCCTCGGCTACGCGCCCGATGGCAGCTTCGCCCTGGATCGCAGCGTGCGCACCCGCGCCACCCATACCGCCTACTCCAGCACCGGCAAGTACGTCAGCGGCTTCAGCGAACGGCATGATCTGGCCTTCGGTTGGGATGCGGGCTACACCGACCGCAACGAGCGCCGCGTACAGCGCGACCGCGCCGGAGATTGCAGCCCATTGGATCTGATCCAGGACGACTATCGGGCCGACATCCATCGACTCGCACTCTACGCGCAGGACCAGTGGCGTACCTCGCCGCGCCTGCAGACTTACCTCGGCCTGCGTTGGGAGGGGCTGGAGACGGCCGTGGGCAGCCGTGCAAGCGGTACGCTGCACAGTCGCTCGAACGTGTTCAGCCCCATCGCGCAGTGGGTGTTCAAGCCGGCCTCGTCCAGCAAGGACCAGCTCCGCTTCGGCGTGGCCCGTACCTTCAATGCACCTCAACCCTGGCAGCTGCTGCCGCGGCGGTACTCGGTCAACAACGGCAATGGGCCGACCAACCCGGACCAGCAGGGCAACCCGACGTTGCGGCCGGACATCGCGTGGGGCGTGGATGCCAGCTACGAGCACTACGTCGGCAAGGATGGGCTGGTCAGCCTGGGGGCATATTCGCGCCGCATCGACGATGTGATCCTGCGATCGCTGTCCGTGCAGGACGGGCTATGGATCAGCACGCCGTACAACGCAGGCAGGGCGCAGACCCATGGTTTCACCCTGGATACCCGATTCGCGCTGGCCGACCTGCTGCGGACGGAGGTCGATCTGCAGATCACGGCGAACCTGACCCGCAACTGGTCACAGGTAGCGTCGGTACCGGGACCGGACAACCGGCTGGCCGACCAGACACCGCTGAGTGGCAACGTGGGGCTGCATTGGCAGGCGTCGAAGCGCTTCTCCAGCAGCGTGGACTACAGCTACAGCGGCGGTGGCACCAACCGGCTCAGCGCCGAGTGGGCGCGCGCATCGACGCCGGAGCGGACGCTGGATGTGGCGGCGGACTGGAAGCTGGACGCGGCCAGTCGATTGAATCTGTCGCTGTCCAATGTTCTGCAGCAGCGGCAGGGCTCACGCACGGTGTATCGGGATGCTGATGGAACGGTGTCGCGATACGCCAGCAGCGACAGCAGAATGGGCGTCAAAGTGCAGTTCGAGAGAGCGTTGTAGATCCACGCCATGCGTGGATGCTCTTTGAGCAACGGGGTCGCAGCCCTTTCCTGTGGAAAGGGATCCGACCCCGGCTTACAACCGTGTGGGTTCATCCACGCATGGCGTGGTTCTACCTGCGGGAAGTCGTAGCGCAGGGTGAAACGCACGTTGCGGCCCGGCTGCGACCAGCGGCCGATGCCATCAGCGCTGGCTGCACCCTGGAAGATGGCGGTGCCTGCACCGGCGGTACGCACGCGGTTCCATAGGTAGTACTCCTTGTTGAACTCGTTGTGGATGCCGGCGGTCAGGTTGATCTTCGGGGTGACGGCGTAGCTGCCGAACACATCCAGCCGTAGCTGCCGTTGCTTATCTTTCCGCAACTGTTGCGGTACTGGACGCCTTCGTCGGCCAAGTACTGGGCGGTGTCGATGAAGTTGCTGTACTTGTCACGGAACACCGACACACCCACACGCAGGCGATCGCTGTGGAATCACCAGCCCATTTCCAGGTTCAGGCTGCGCTCGGCATCGAGGTCCGGATTGCTCCTGCCATGGGGCAACGACACGGTGGCGTCGTCGGATACGCGGGTGCAGTTGGTGCTGGACGCGCTACCGTACATGTCATCCACGCCGGGCGCGCAGAAGCCGCGGCCACGGCGGCGAGCAGGGAAAGAGTCTTCATGGGGCCTTCGTGTCGGTGAGCGTGGGCGCTGGCGAAATGTCCCGGCGCCAAGGCCCAGAGAACCTTCATGGCGTCGCCTGGGATTCGCTTTGGACGGCTATGCGCGCACCAGCGCCATCCATCGGTAGCCGACATGCACGGCACCGGCGGCAATGGGCAGCACGCTGATCCACCCCGACAGCTTCATCACGAAGAACATCACGACGCTGGCGACCAGTACCATGACCGAAACCGCGATCACCCAGCCGTTGAACACCACGACAGCGGCCGCGTCCTCATCCCAGCGGTTGGACGGCCGCCCCTTCACGGCGCGATGGCGGCGCAGCATCCAGACATCGATGAAGAAGTCCGCGATGCCTTCCAACAGGTCCCCGATGAAGCCAGACATGTTCAATCCTTGAGCGTCTGCGCGTGGTGCCGATCTTCAGCGTCGACTGCGCTGGCCGTCAAGTGTGACCGCGCGCCTCACGGCGATCCGCCACATACAGAAGCAGCGCCCCGCAGCCCATCAGCACCGCCGTGGCCTCCAGGGCGCCCTGGTAGCTGCCGGTCGCCCTGGCCATGTACCCGGCGATGACTGGACCGATGATCTGTGCGACGCCATAGCCGAGGGTGACGCGCGCCATGGCCTTGGAGGGATTGGACGGCACATGGCGGCCAACCAGCGTCAGGGTGAGGCTGACGATGCCGACGAAGGTGGCGCCGAACAGCACTGCCGACAACAGATTGATCGCCGTGCCGGACGACACCGCAGGCAGCAGCATGCCGATGCCCTGCATTACGTAGGCCAGCAGCAGCGCTCGGGTGGCACCAAAGCGACAGGCGATGCGGTCCCAGACAAAGGTGGACGGCAGCGCGGCCACGCCGACGACGACCCAGACCCAGCCGCCCCTGCCCTGCAGCACGGGCAGCTTTTCAAGGATGGCGACGATGAAGGTGGCGCCGATGACAAAGCCGAAGCCAGCACAGACATAGGCCGCATTGAGCAGGCGCATCCACGCAGCTGACGTGGCCGGTGGCGGCGCACCCTGCGCAACCGCGGTGCTGGGCGCGGATGCCGGTGCGGGCATCCACAGCCAGGCCGGCACGAAAAACAGCAGGCCCAGCACGCCCAAGGCGATCCACTGCCCCGACCAGGTCAGCGCAGGCAGGGTCAGCACCACCGCCGCACCGGACACCATGATGCCCAGCCCCATGCCGGTGAAGTGCAGGCCCAGATCCGGGCGTCGCCCGCGCTGCAGCAGCCAGTTCAACACCAGGCCGGAGGCCAGCAGCAGCCCAGCCACGCTGGACAGCCCGGACAGGAACCGCAGCACGCCCCAGGCCACCGGATCGCGGGTCAACCCCATGGCCACGGTACTGGCCACGGCCACCACCAGGCCGATGCGGTAGACCACGTACTTCCGGCGAAGATCGCCCGCCGATGCCGCCAGCAGCGTGCCAGCCATGTAGCCGGCGTAGTTGATGGCGGCCAGGCAGCCGGCGGCGACGTAGTCCAGGCCGGCCTGCGCCTTCATGATCGGCAGCATGGGCGTGTAGGCGAAACGGGCGAGGCCGACGGTCAATACCAGCGCACAGATGCCGGCGAAAATGACGCGAAACGGCGTGGTGCTTCCATCAACAGCAGGTGGGTTCATCGCATGGTGTGCCGTGTTCGCGGGATCGGGGGCCGTTGCCGATGGTACAGCGCCGGGCCGCAGTCCCTGCCATGCTATATTGATATGGGATGTCTGCATTATTTGTATTGGATGCATGGCTTGTGGGCGACCACACTGGCGATCCCACCCCACGCAGCTGCTGAAATGAAGCGCTCGCTCTTCCCCACCCCGTCCTGGATCCAGCACCATTACGCTGGCGTGCTCCTGACGGCCGCCGTCGCAGCCGTCGCACTCATGCTGGGGCATTGGCTGCCATTGGTGGGCGGTCCTGTGTTCGGTATCGTGCTTGGCATCGTGCTGAAGAACCTGCTCGCGCCAGCCAGCCGCTTCGATGCCGGCATCCGCTTTGGTGGCAAGCAGGTGCTGCAGTGGTCGATCATCGCGCTGGGTTTCGGGCTCAGCCTGGGTGAGGTGCTGAAGACAGGCATGTCATCCCTGTCGGTGACCCTGGTGACGATGTCGGTGGCCTTCCTCAGCGCCTGGCTGCTGGGACGCTGGCTGCGCGTGGACGGCAAGATGACCGTGCTGATAGGCGTGGGTACGGCGATCTGCGGTGGCTCGGCGATTGCCGCGGTCACGCCCATTCTCAAGCCCGACGATCACGAAACAGCGTTCGCGATCTCCACCATCTTCCTGTTCAACCTGGTGGCGGTGCTGCTGTTCCCGCTGCTCGGCCACCTGATGCACATGAGTGACCTGGGCTTCGGCCTGTGGGCGGGCACCGCCATCAATGACACCTCGTCGGTGGTTGCCGCCGGCTACGCCTACAGTGATCTGGCAGGCGGCTACGCGACGATCGTCAAGCTGACACGCTCGACCCTGATCATTCCGGTGTGCTTGGCGCTGACCGTGGTGATGGCGGCGCTGGCCAAGCGCCGCAGCAACACCGAAGGCGCTGCGGGTGGCTTCAATCTCGGCGCGATCTTCCCGTGGTTCATCCTGTGGTTCCTGGTGGCTTCGGGCCTGCGCACCGCCGGCTGGGTGCCGGACGCCGCGCTGCCGCTGTTGCACACGCTGGCTGAAGTGCTGATCGTGTTCGCGCTGTCCGCGATCGGCCTTTCCGCCAACCTGCGGCGCATGGCCGCCACCGGCATCCGCCCCATCCTGCTGGGCCTGGGCGCATGGGTGGCCGTGGCGACCAGCAGCCTCGTGGTGCAGTACTTTATCGGGCAGCTCTGACCGAAACCCACCCGCATGAACCTCCATCACCTGGCCATCTTCCACGCCATCGCCGAGACCGGCAGCATCTCCGCCGCTGCGATCCGCGTGCGCGTCTCCCAACCAGCGCTGTCGAGGGAGCTGAAGGATTTCGAGGCGCGCCTGGGGGTGGTGCTGTTCGAGCGGCTGCCGCGCGGCATGCGGCTCACCGAACCGGGCAAGGTGCTGCATGCCTACTCGGCGCGGTTGTTCGCCGTGGCCGACAGTGCACAGGCGGCGATGCGCGATTTTGCCGATGCCCGCGCCGGCCAGCTGTCGATGGGCGCCAGCAACACCATCGGCACCTATGTGCTGCCGCGTTTCGTCGCGCAGTTCCGCACGTTGTTCCCGCAGGTGGGTATTTCCCTGTTCGTCGGCAACACCGGGCAGGTCGCGCAGGGCGTGGCCGATCTGCGCTTCACCGTGGGCTTCGTGGAGGGGCCGGTGCGGGTCGAAGGCGTGATCGCCGAGGAATTCAGCCGTGATGAGCTGATTCCCGTGGTGGGTGCGCAGCATCCGTTGGCCGGTCGCAGACGCGCCAACCCGGCCGACATCAACGGGCTGCCGCTGCTGATGCGCGAGCCCGGCTCGGGCACCCGCGAGCTGATCGGCGAGCTGCTGCAGCAGTTGGACGTGCGGACCGGCAACATCGTGGAGTTCGGCAATACCGAGGCGCTGAAACAGGCCGCGATCCATGGCGGCGGCATTGCCTGGTTGCCCAGCATCAGCGTGGTGCGTGACCTGCAGGACGGCAGCCTGGTCCGGCTTCCGGTGCGGGCGCTGGGGCTGCAGCGGCCGCTGAGCATCCTGCGCCGCGAAGGTGCCTATCAGGTGCCGGCGGTCGAGGCCTTCCTGCAACGGGTGCGTAAAGGCTGAGCGCGTCGGGCCGGACATGGTCTGGGCCCGGCACTCGCCGTGCAGCCGCGTCGGCATCGACAGGGCCACCGGCACCCTGGTGACAATGCGGGCATGCAGATCATCGAGCTCACCCCGCAGGTGCATGGCAATGCCGATGCTGCCCTGGCTTTCGACCGCATTCATGACGCCCCGGGCACCCGGACGCTGGTGGGAAGGCGCCGGGTCAGTGTGATGATCCATACGCATGAACGAATCCCACCCAGGCGCCGGGTCCAGCGCTAGACGACCGGTCTAATCGGGAGTATCGTCACTCCCATGAATCCCGGCCCCGACATTGCAGGCACCGACGTCCGCCGGAAAATCCTGGCCAGCGGCCGCCGCACCATGGGCGGCAAGGGCTTCTCGGCGGTGGGCCTGAACGAGGTGCTGACCGCCGCAGGCGTGCCGAAGGGCTCGTTCTATCACTACTTCGGCTCCAAAGAAGCCTTTGGCGAAGCCCTGCTGCAGGACTACTTCGACGAGTACCTCGCCGAAATGGACCAGATTTTTGGCAGCGCCGGCCAGAACAAGGCCGAGCAGCTGGAGCGCTACTTCTCCGCCTGGATGGAGAGCCAGTCGTTCGAGGACTGCCAGGGCAAGTGCCTGGCGGTGAAACTGGGCGCCGAAGTGGCTGACCTCTCGCCCGCCATGCGTGCGGCCATGCGCAGCGGCACGGCCGGCATCATCGAACGCCTGACCCTGGCGATCGAAGGCGGCCTGGCCGACGGCTCCCTGGCCAGCAGCGGTGATGCCTCCGCGCTGGCACAAAGCCTCTACCAGCTCTGGCTGGGCGCCAGCATCATGGTCAAAATCGTGCGCGGCCCGGAGCCCTTCGAGAACGCACGGCTTACCACCCGCGAGATCCTGCGTCCCTCACGCTGAGCGAGGGATGCATCCGACACACTTCCAGCGGAGTGTTTTTTTACGACCAACCTCTAGACGACCGGTCTACTGCGTCATCCTTCCAACAGGAGCACCACCATGAAAGTCCTCATCGTTCTGACCTCGCACGACCAGCTTGGCGACACCGGGCACAAGACCGGCTTCTGGCTGGAAGAACTGGCCGCCCCCTACTACGCCTTCAAGGATGCGGGCGCCGCGATCGTGCTGGCCTCGCCCAAGGGGGGCCAGCCGCCACTGGACCCGAAGAGCAACGAGCCGGCGTTCCAGACCGAACTGACCCACCGCTTCGAAGCCGATGCCGACGCAAAGGCGCAGCTGGCCGCCACCGTGCGCCTGGACAGCGTCAACGCGGCCGACTTCGACACCGTGTTCTACCCCGGCGGCCACGGTCCGCTGTGGGATCTGGCCAATGACGCCCACTCCATCGCGCTGATCGAATCGTTCGTTGCCAGCGGCAAGCCGGTCGGCCTGGTCTGCCACGCACCGGGCGTGCTGCGCCAGGTCAAGGCGTCCGATGGCAAGCCCTTGGTCGCCGGCAAGCAGGTCACCGGCTTTGCCAACACCGAGGAGGACGCGGTGGGCCTGACCCAGGTCGTGCCCTTCCTGGTGGAGGACATGCTGAAGGACCTGGGTGGTGACTACAGCAAGGGGCCGGACTGGGCGTCGTACGTACGCCGCGATGGCCTGCTGGTGACGGGCCAGAACCCGGGCTCGTCGGCCGAAGCCGCCACGGTGCTGATCCAGGCAGTCGCCAAAGCCTGAGCGCCATGGAGGAGCGATCCGGCGCGTACGCCCGGATCGCTTCGCTTCCCCGTGCTGCGGTGCGCACACAGGCACGCTGCGTCTCTCCCAGAACATTCCCCACACCGGGCAGTTCCCGTGAAGCGCACCCAGGCGACACCCACGGCGTCCACCGAGACGGTGCCGCCGATCTGTCCAGCGCCCTGCGCCAGATGCTGCTGCGCCATCGCGATGGCCTGCTCGTGGTCCACGACGCGGACCAGCATTTCTACGTCAACTGCCGCACGCCGCGCGCCAACGGCAAAGTGCAGTTCTTCGGTGCGGTGATGGTGTCCGGACGCAGGCACGCCTTCCACCTGAGGCCCGTCTATGACCATCCCGAGCTGCTGGCTGACATCAGTCCAGCCTTGAAGCAGCGTATGCAGGGCAAATCCTGCTTCAACTTCGAGCGCTGGGATACGCCATTGCTGCAGGAGCTGCAGAGGCTGGTGGATCAGGGTGCCGCCCGTTACGCGACTGAAGGCAGGCTCTGACGCCGGACGGCGCGCCTAGCGTTCCCGGCAGCGCAGCCACCCGCCCGACGGCGACGCCACCTGTTCCCAGCCATTGGCCAAGCGCCGGAAAGCCTGACCACCAATGCAGGCGGTGCCGGTGCGCTTGGCTTCGGCCGAACCGAGCCCAGGCAGAGCGCTCACCTCGGTGGAGGGACCGGGACGACCGGCCTGGCGGGCTTCGTACTGCAGCGTATTGGCCTCGACACTATCGCAGTACGCCTTGAAGGTGGGATGCGGGTGCTTGGGCCACGCGTACTGCGCGCAGTTGAAGGGCGTGGTGCTCTTCGCCATCGAGTTGTGGGCCGGCCGTGGCGCGGCCGGCAGCGGTTTGCGCGCGGGGCCGGTCGCGGAGCGGATCTGCTGCGCGGCGGCCGGAAGTGCGGCGACCAGCAGCCACACCATCACCAGAGGGCGAACATCCATGACCTGTCCTCGTTCCTTGAGTCTGCACTGCGGTGGTGCGCGCGTGTGACGCGTCACGCTTTCGATGGATTAACGCGCTGATTCTGCCGCAAATCCCCCGCCTGCCGATACCGGTCCGCGCGCCTGTCATGCGCACGTTTCATCCTGCGGCCGGCGATCTGACACTCGTAGGAGGCTTGCGCCGGGCCACAACGCCGGACATCCAGCGTTGACCTGCAAGCGACACGCACTCACGCTTACGGCACCGCACGCCAATTCGTGGCCAGGGAGCGCGGTCGAGATCCTCCTGCATGACCGGCATCCGCCGGGTTCCAACCGCAGTCCTCACCCATCCACACGCGCAGTGCCTCCGCATGGCGAACGCTTTCGCCGTGATGGCGTCCTGCGTCCTGGAAAAACCTGACGGAGAGACTGCAATGTGCCTTGCCACGTTTCTGTTCGCCCTGGTCCTGAGCGCCTTTGCCGGCGCCGCCCATGCGGAAACGGTCACCCTCAACAAGGGCGGCTTCGTGCTGACCTACGGCTGCAGCATCCACAGCGCCACGCGGTACGACTACACCCTACTGGCCGATACCGGCACGGCCAAGCGCCCGTCCAGCTTCTACAAGGACACGGACCTGCCCAGCGGCTGTCTGGGCCGGAACAGCACCGCGTCGTACGCCAGCATCCATGCCGGCTATGACCGTGCGCAGCTGGTCAGCTCCAACCACATGGACTACGACACCCCCTACATCCGCCGCGCCAACTTCATGACCACCATCGTGCCGCAGGTGTCCAGCTTCAACCAGGGCATCTGGGTCAGGGCCGAGCACGTGGCCGAGTGCTACCGCGACATCGCGCCGGTGGACGTCTATGGCGGCGTGGTCTACGGCGATGCCGCCAACGATTACTTCCTGGCCAGCCACGGCATTCGGACGCCCGAGTTCTTCTGGAAGACGATCATCACCCGCGACCCGCAGACCGGTACCGCCAAGGCGATCCGCTGGATCATCCCCAACGAGGCCAATCTGGGCAGCCTGGACAACTACCTCGTGACCAGCGCCGACCCGGAAGAGCTGCTCGGCGCCAGCTACGTGGCGATCAACGCACCGGCGTCGCTGAAAAACATGCTTCCCGCAACCACCTGGCCGCAGCCTGCCGGTTGCGACCTGGGCTGATGCCCGCACCCTGCCCCGGCCATGCGCCGCGGTACGGGCCGGATGCGGCGGTGGTTCATCCATTGGACGCGGGCGTGCTCTAGCATGAGCGATGACCTTTGACCGCCCAGAATCACCATGACGGATCATTCTTCTGCCGCATTCACTGAAGCCGAACGCCAGCACGCGCTGGATGCGCTGCATGTCGTCGGCAGCCTGCCCGAGCCGGCCTACGACGATATCGTGAAGGTGGCAGCCGCCGCCTGCGGTACGCCGATGGCCTTGGTGACCCTGATCGATCGTGATCGCCAGTGGTTCAAGGCCCGCATCGGCGTGGATGGCACCGAAACCGACCGTGACGTGGCGGTATGCGACCACGCGATCCGCCAGCCCGAGCAGCTGCTGGAAGTGGGCGACCTGAAACAGGACAGCCGCTTCGCCGATAACCCGGTATTGAATGAGATGGGTGCGCGCTTCTACGCGGGCATGCCGCTGGTCACCCGCGAAGGCGCGGCGGTCGGCAGCGTCTGCGTGGTCGACCTGACCCCGCGCTCGCTCAGCCAGGAGCAGCGTGAGGCCCTGCAGGCCCTGGCCCGGCTGACCATGAACCTGATGGAAGCGCGCAGCCGCGAACGCGAGCATGAAGTGGCGACCATCCTCGAGCAGAGCCCGCTGGTGGAAGCCGCGCACGCCACAACCGGCACCGCCTGCACGGTGGTCATCCTCGAGCTGCAGGACCTGGCCGGCCTGGCCGAACAGATGGGCGAACGCAGCCTGGAACGCCAGCTGCAGCAGCTGGACGTGGCGCTGGAGCAGTGCCTGGATGCCGGGCGCGGCGACAGCATCAACCGGGTCACCGGCAGCGGCGAGTTCATCGCGGTGCTGGGCAGCGACCAGGCCACCGCGACCCTGGCCGCCCTGCAGGCCGTGGCCGACGATGCCTCCTCGCGACTGCCGCGGCCGCTGCTGCTGGGTGCCGCCGGCGGCACCGGCGAGGAGAGTACCAGTGCGGTGTTCCTGCGCGCCGACCGTGAGCTGAGCGCGCGCAAGGACGAGCAGCGCTGAGCCTGCGCAGGTCTCAGTGGAACCAGAGCATCATCGCCGGCCCGCTGCAGTCCGCAGGCAGCGGGTCGGCCAGGATGCCCGGCAATGCGGACAGTTCCCCGCTGCCAAAGGTATGCGTCGCGCCGAAGGCCACGCCCTTGCCGCTCCGGGTGTAGCGCACGCCCACGGCCACGCCGTCCCTTCTTTCCAGCGCGAAGCCGTCTGGCCACAGCGCCAGCCTGCGCTGACCCGACCCAGTAACGAAGTACACGCACGAGCCGATGGGCTCGATGGTGCCGATGGAAGCTGCGGTCAACCAGACCGTCGACGCTTCAGGCGTCAACGTTACCGCCCGCAGCTGTGGCGAAGGATGGCGATCGCCGCCCCCCGCCGTGCTGCAGCCCGCCACTGCGGACAGCAGCATCAGCACAAGATTGTTGCGGAGCTTGCGTGTCTGGGTCGTCGAACCCATCTGTCCTCCTGGCTGACTTCGTTGACGGGAGCTTACCCTGCCGCGAACGTGCAGTCCGCGCTGGCGACGAGGCTGACGAAGGCCCCGCGCAGCGTGGCGTTGTGGTGCTCGACGATGGTGTGCGCCTCAAGCAAGGGCGAATCGGTGGTGGTATGCGCGTCAGCCACCAGCACCGCGGCGATGCCAAGGTCGCGCGTTGCGCGGCAGGTGGTATCCACGCAGTAATCGCTCTTCATGCCGACGATGACCAGTTCCTCGACGCCGGCCGCCGCCAGCCGCTCGGCCAGGCCGGTCTCGAAGAAGCAGCTGGGCCGCGTCTTCTCGAACACGGTGTCTCGCGTGGGATCGATGGCGAGGCCAGCCAGCAGCTGCGACAACGGGCCGTCGCTCGCCAGCGGCGAGCCTGCGGGGCCGACGTGGCGTGCGGCAAACACCGGCGCATCGGCGGCATGTGCGCGGTCGATCAGCGCATTGATGTTGGCCAGGACATCGTCAGCTCGGTACGGGCGGTGCGCGCCGTTGAACAGGCCGTGCTGCATGTCGATGACCAGCAGGCCGCGGCGGGGAATTCGGGAAGGGTGCATGGTGTTTCTCCTGTGGGGTGGGCACAGATGGAGAAACAGAAGACCCCATCCATGACTGGCGGGGTCCTGCGAGGGTGCGCTGCTTCACGTCACGTAACGACCTCACGACCCGCCAAAGGCAGTCGCGGTGGTAGTGACGGCGGCGGCGCGGAAGACCATGCGCTGGATGCTGGGTCAGCGCGTTGTCGTGGTCTAGCCCTCATGCCGGCGACAGCGCCTGCAGCGCATCGAACACCGGGGTTTCACCCTCGGTGAGTTCGATGATGCAGCGACGCAGCTGCGGGTGTTCGATCAATGCCAGCAGCGTGGCGGCGACGTCGGCGCGGGCGATGTTGCCGTAGGGAATGGCGAGGCCGGCACGCACCCGGCCCGTGCCCGGTTCGTCGGTGAGCGTGCCCGGGCGCAGGATCACCCAGTCCAGCGGGCTTTCGGCCAGATGCACGTCGGCACGTTTTTTCACCACCATGTAGTTCTCGAACGTATCGGACAGGTGCTTGCCGCGCCCGGCCTCCGGGAAGGCCGACACCAGCAGGAAGCGCGGCACGGCCGCGGCCTGTGCGGCGGCCACGGCCAGTTCCACTCCGCGTCCATCGATGGCGTCGGTCATCGACGCGCCGCCCTTGCCGCCGGCACCGGCCGAGAACACCACCACGTCGCAGCCTTTCATCAGTGCCGCCAGCGCGGCGACATCCAGCTGCAGCAGGTCGCCCTCTACCGGGCGTGCGCCGAGGGCAGTGAGTTCGGCGGCCTGTTTCTGCCTACGGTGCAGTGCCAGCACGCGGTGGCCGCGTGCGCTGGCCTGCTGGGCCAATGAACGGCCGACCTTGCCGGCCGCGCCGACGATGAAAACCTGGCTCATGCGGGATCCTGTGGAGGGAACGGTGTCCAGTGTGGAGCGCCCAGGTCGAACACGGTGTGATTGGCTGCAATGGGTCCTGGGAGATGCCGACCTTGGTCGGTGCCCTGGCTCTGCTGCCCACCAAGGTCGGCATCTACCAAAGCGGTTCACGAACGCCCACCGACCACGACCCGCATCCATCACGTCATGCGATCTTCGCACCATGCACACGGCAGCCAGCCGCTGGCTTGATGCCGGAAAGCGGACACTGGCCCCCACCATCGCCAACGAGCACGACCTGCGCATGCAGAAGCACCGCACTGAACAGACGCAGGAGCATTGCCTGCTGCTGGTGGAAGACCAGCTGGACCTCGCCGAACTGGTCGAAGATGCCCTGGCCGATGAAGGAAACAGCGTCACCCACGCCGACAGCGTCTTTGAAGCGTTGAATCTGCTGCGGAAGGGGCGGTTCGACGCTGCCATCCTCGATATCGAGCTCGGCGACGGCGTGGTGTTTCCGGTTGCCGACCGGCTGGCCGAGCTGGGCGTCCCGTTCCTGTTCGCCTCCGCCGTCTACGATCAGGTGGTGCCTGCGCGCCATCAGAAGGCGCGCTTCGTCGCCAAGCCCTTCCACATCCCGCAGCTGCAGGAGGCGGTCAACCAGACGCTGGCACTGGCAAGGGACCGCCGCAGCGCGCAGCCGTAGTCAGCGCCCCGCGCGGTAGTCCATCGCCTGCAGATCCTGCAGCAGCGTCGGGCCATCGGCTGCCAGCCAAGGCGTTGCCGGGTCAGTGCACTCGATGCCGGCAGGTCCATCCCGGCGAGCAGCGCGAACCAGACAAACATCGCAGCCGCTTCTTCCTGCGTGATGCTGCGCTCCGGCACGTCCAGCCCCGCTGCCACCACTCCGGCGATACGGCGCGCACGGATGCCCTCCTCGGCCACCGCGTAATAAGGCTCACCGGCGCAACCGTGCTCCAGCGCCAGGCAGTACGCGCATCACCCGCACGTCCACGCCTGCCTCCAGCAGCGTGTTGCCTGCGCGTTCGGAAACAACGTGGCCAGCGGGGGCGATGGCAGCAAGCGGCTCAAACATCCGGAGCCGGGCCTGCTGGAGCTGGACTTCTCGACCTTTGCCGTGGAAGCGCGCCCGGACCTGTCGATGATCGGCTACAACGCCGGCCCCCCGAGACGCTGCAGCAGATCGGCGCATTCATCGAGGCGCGGGGTGCCCGCCCCCGGCCTGTGGGAAAATAGCGCGCAGCTTCCCCCGTTGGTTGTTGCAAGGAGTTCCTGATGTCCCCCTTTCCCTTCGATGCCGTGCTGTTCGACTGCGACGGCGTCCTCGTCGATTCCGAGCCGCTGGTGGCCCGCGTGCTGTCGGAAATGCTGAGCGAACGCGGCTGGCCGCTGACCCAGCAGCAGGCCGGTGAAATCTTCCTCGGCAAGTCCGTCGCCGGATTGGCCGGCCTGATCGAGGAGCGTACCGGCAAGCCTTTCACCGAGGCGTGGCTGGATGAGTTCCGCCGCCAGCGCAACGTGGCGCTGGAACGTGATCTCACTGAAATTCCCGGCGCCCCGGCCGCCGTACGTGTAATCCAGGTCGCCACCGGCGGCAGGATTGCCTGCGCCTCCGGCGCCGACCTGCTGAAGGTGCGCCTGCAGCTGGGCAAGATCGGCATCCTCGATGCTTTCGCCGGGCAGATCTTCAGCGGCCAGGACCAGCCGCGCACCAAGCCGCACCCGGATGTGTACCTTGCAGCCGCCGCCGCACTGGACGTGGACCCGACCCGCTGCGCGGTCATCGAAGACACCGTGACCGGCGCCACCGCAGGCGTGGCCGCGGGTGCCACGGTGTTCGGCTACAGCCCGGGCGGCCAGTACCACAGCACGCCCGAAGCCCTGCGGGCAGCCGGTGCGCATGTGATCTTCGAATCCATGCACGACCTGCCGACCGTGCTGGCCGGCTACGCCGCCAACGCAGCGGCGTGATCGACGTTGCCCCCGCCCCATCCGGATGCGGCGGCAGTCCTGCATCACCCGGTCTGCTTTACCAGGTAAAGCGCGCGGTCGCCGTCACCGTGCGGCCGGTGCCGTAGTAGCACGACGACACGCCGGTGCAGGTCGATACGAAACGCTTGTCGGCCAGGTTGCTCAGGTTCAATGACAGCTGCGTCCCCACCGCGCCGTACAGGCCGACGTCATAGCGGAGGGCGGCATCCCACAGGGTGTAGGACGGAATGCGGTACAGGTTGGCGCTGTCGCCGTAGCTCTGGCCGTTGTAACGCATGCCGGCGGCCAGGCTCAGGCCCTCCAGTGCACCGCCCTGGAAGGTGTAGTCACCCCACAGCGAGGTGGTCCAGTCCGGCACCATCGCCACCTCGTTGCCGGCGTAGCCGTTGTTGCTGCGGGTCACTTCCGAATCCATCCACGAGGCGGCACCGATCACACTGAAGCCCGGCAGCGGGGTGACGCGGCCTTCCAGTTCGACACCGCGCACGCGGGCTTCGCCATCCTGCACCTGGCACTGGCTGGTGCCGGTGGTGCCGCAGGTGTTGTGGCTGCTGTCCGGGTCGTCGGTCAGCACGTTCTGCTGCCGCAGGTCGTAGCCCGATACGGTGATCAGGCCATCGAAGCTGGCCGGCTGGTACTTCAGGCCCACTTCCCACTGCTTGCCGGTGATCGGATCGAACGCCGTACGCTCGTAGGACTGCGTGGCCGTGCTGCCGGCCGGCTGGAACGATTCGGCATAGCTCAGGTACGGGGTCAGGCCGTTGTCGGCCACATACAGGATGCCTGCGTTGCCACTGAAAGAATGGTTCTTGATGTGGCTGGGCGCGCGTGCGCCATAGCGGTCGGTGGCCACGGTGTAGGCCTGGGTCCAGGTGTCATCCTTGGTCCAGTCGTAGCGGCCGCCGACGGTGAAGCGCCACTTGTCCAGCGCGATCTGGTCCTGCAGGTAGGCACCGGTCTGGCGGTTGATGCCGCCGGAATAGCCGATCGAGGTAGTGGCTGGGATGTAGCCGCTGTACACCGGCTTGAAGATGTCGATGGCGGTGGGCGTATCGGTGGTCGTGCCCATCGCGCCGCGCGCCGCTGTCCAGTCGGCCTTCTGCCAGTCCACGCCCAGCAGCAGGGTGTGCTCGGCAGCGCCGGTACTGAACTTGCCGGTCAGGCGGGTATCGGCAGTGTCGCCGCGTGAGTCGCCCTCGCCCCAGGTGGCGCGGCGCTTCTGCGTGCGGCCATCGGCGTTCAACGCGCCATTGGTCACCACGCTGCGGAAAGTCGATTCCACGTTCAACCGGCGCGCGCTCTGGCTCAGCGTCCAGTGCTCGTTGAAGGCGTGCTCGAACAACCAGCCGCCCGACCAGATCGTGCGGTCGTAGGTGTTCCAGGTCGGCTCGCCGATGAAGGTGCTGTTCTTCATGTGCCCGTAGGGCGCGGCCACCAGGGTGCCGGCCATGGGCAGGAACTGGTAGGTCGAGCCGCCATCGTCGCGCTGGTACAGGCCCAGCAGGGTCAGGCGCGTGTGCTCGGCCATCTGGAAGGTGTAGCTGGGCGCCAGGAACCAGTGCTCCTGGTCGGTGTGCTTGATCTGGGTGTCGCCGTCACGGTACAGGCCGACCAGGCGGCCCAGGTGGCGCTTGTCATCGCTGCCTGCGCCGACATCGAAGGCGGTGCTGTACTGACCGTTGCCATCCACGCCCAGCTGCAGCACCTGCTGCTGGTCCGGGGTGGGCGTCTTGCTGACCTGGTTGACCATGCCACCCGGCGCCACCTGGCCATACATCACTGCCGAAGGACCCTTGAGCACTTCCACGCGGTCCAGGTTCCAGCTGTCGACCATCGTGCGGTTCCATTGCCCGCCCTGCGGCGCGCGCATGCCATCGACGGTGACGTTGTTGCTCCAGCTGCCGGCATCGAATCCGCGGATGCGGAAGTCATCAACACGGTTGTCGATGCCGGTGCTTTCCAGCGAGACGCCCGCCACGTAGCGCATCGCCTCATTGAGGTTCTGCACGCCGCGCGCGTCCAGTTCCTCACGCGCGATGACCGACACCGACTTGGCCATCCCGGACACCGGGGTATCGGTTTTGGTCGCGCCTGAGGTGTGGGCGATGGTGCGGTAGGCGTTGACGTGCACCGCGTCCAGATCGGTGGGCGTGGCGCCATCGGGCGTCGCCGACTGGGCCTGCGCAACCAACGGCAGCGCCAGCAGCGCGGCAACGGACACGGATAGCAGCGAGCGCATCGGCTCGCGGGAAGGATAGCGGGAGTTGGACATGGGGGACCTGCTCTCGGGAGGCGCGCCTGGGCGGCGGCGCTGGTGAAGGGCGCGTTAAATCATAGCAGATGCGAATGGTTCCCACTACCATCGGAGCGACGCTCGGTCGCGGCCTGAGGCGCTGACGGGCCGAGCACGGTGCCTTAACCGGCCTTCCCTATCCTGTCTGCGCCCCGCACGCCTGCGGCGCATCCGCAATGGAACGCACGAGGAGAATGCATGACCCGCCTGCACACCCTGATCGTCACCGCCGGCCTGCTGGCCATCAGCCCGCTCGCCCTCGCTGAAACGGTGAACCTGACCAACAGCGCCGACGGCGCCAACCGCGATGCCGGCATCACCGCGGTCAAGAAGAAGCTCAACGACGCCTGCACCGAGCGCAAGGGAACGCCGAAGGCGGATTCATTCGAGGTGGTCTTCGAAAAGACCAGCGAAAACCCGAACGTGCCCAAGCCGTACTACGTGGACGGCAAGATGCAGTGTGACCTGCCGGGCTGACTTCCTGCGGGCTGACTGAGCGCGCAGGCCTGTCCGTGAGGTCAGGCCTGCAGCCAGGCCAAGAGCAACCCCAGCGGCAACGCCGCAACCAGCGCGATGACCCCCAGGCACCCTGATCCGCCTGCCGTCGCCGAGGCCCCCCTGTCCCGCTGTCCCGGCGGCTGCGACCGCAGCCACTGGCGATGGCAGGGTTGGCAGAAGAAGGCGGTTTTCCCGCGGCGCCATGCGTCCAGCGTCCGCGAATCATGGTGCGCGGCAGATCCACAGCTCCGGCATCGGTAGATCCGCGATGGCGGCTTGGCGCGCAAGCGACGGCCGCCAAACCCGGCGCCCACAACGATCACGGCGATGACCGCGACGATCAGAAACCCTGGTGTGATGACATCCATGCCGCCTCCCTGAAGAGGCGATGGCAGCCGATCACCCTGCCGGGTTGTCCGCAGGCACCTTGACCCTGCCGCCCTACAGCGCGGCGCGCACCGCAGCCATCAGCTCCAGCAGGCTGAACGGCTTGGGCAGCAGGCTCATGCCGGTTCCGAGGAAGGACTCACGCACCGCGGCGCGCTCGGTGTAGCCGGTGATGAACAGCACCGGCAGCACGGGATTGATCTCACGCGCGGCATCGGCCAGTTCGCGGCCGTCCATGCCGGGCAGGCCGACGTCGGACAGCAGCAGGTCGAAGGCGGGGTCCTGCCGCAGGTTGCGCAGGGCCTGGCGCGCATCCGCCGCCAGCGTCACCTGGTAACCCGCTTCTGACAGCATTTCGCCGACCATCACCCGCACCGAATCGGTGTCATCCACCAGCAGGATGCGCTCGGACTGGCCACGCGGCGGCGCGACCTGTTCGGCATTCGTTTCCGCATGTGTCACTTCGCCGGCGGGGAGCAGCAGCTCGACCTCGGTGCCTTCACCGGGCTCGCTGGCAATGCGCGCCAGTCCGCCCGACTGGCGGGCGAAACCATAGGTCATCGACAGGCCCAGGCCTGTGCCCTCGCCCTGCGGCTTGGTGGTGAAGAAAGGCTCGAAGACCTTCGCCACCAGCTCCGGTGGAATGCCGGGTCCGTTGTCGATCACCTTCAGGCTGACATAGCGGCCCGAGGTCAGTTCGTTCTCGCGCTGGACCTCGCAGGCCTCGGCGCGCAGGCGGATCAGGCCACGGCCACCCAAGGCATCGCGTGCGTTGATGACCAGGTTGAGTACCACGTTCTCGAACTGGTTGACGTCGGCGACGGCAACCAGCGGATCCTCGCCCAGTTCGAACTCGAGCTCGATGTTCTCGCCGATCGAGCGGCGCAGCAGGTCTTCCAGCGAGCGCGTACGCGCCACCAGATCGAAGGGGCGCGAATCCAGCGGCTGCTTGCGGGCGAACGCCAGCATTCGCTGGGTCAAGGCGGCGGCGCGCTGGGCCGATGCGGCGGCGATGCTGCTGTACTGCGGCACTTTCTCAAGCCGCGACGAGGACACGGCCAGCTCGATCATGTCCAGGCCGGAGATGATGGTCGTCAGCAGGTTGTTGAAATCATGCGCGATACCGCCGGTCAACTGGCCCAGCGAATCCATCTTCTGCGCCTGCAGCAGCTCGGCTTCGGTGCGGTTGCGCTCGGCGATCTGGTGCGCAAGTTCGGTGTTGGCGGTTTCCAGTTCGGCGCGCTGTTCGCGGGCGCGTACATGGTGCTCGGTCACGTCCTCCACCACCACCAGCCCATGGCCGGTGCGGCGGTCAGGCGTCAGCCGCCATTGGGTGGTGCGCGCGCCCTGCCGGCCCGCGGTGGACAGCACGCCCTGCCAGCGCTCCTGTCGCGCCAATGCATCCTGCAGGTCCAGCACGAACTCCTTGTTGCTGCCCAACAGCGCTAACAGCGATCCATTGGCATCGGCCTCGCTGAGCAGGCGTGCGAAGGCGGAATTGCTTTCGCGGATCTGCAGCTGCTCATCCAGCACCGCGATGGGGGCATTGACCTGGCTGAAGATCTCCTGGAACCGCGCGTCCGCGTCGCGCAATGCCTCTTCGGCCCGACGCGCGCGCAGCAGGCTGCGCAACGTGGCCAGCAGAACGTCCGGGTCCACCGGATGGATCAGATAACCATCGGCACCGTTGTCCAGGCCAGTGATCATGTCGCCGGTGGCGATGGACGCCGCCGAGACGTGCACCACCGGCAGCAGCTGCGTGCGTGGCTGGGTGCGCAGCTGGCGCACCACGTCGAAGCCGCTCATGTCCGGCAGGTTGACGTCCAGCACCACCGCACCGAACTCCGAGTCGGCAAGCCGGTCCAGGCCCTCCTGCCCGGTCGCGGCCTCGCTCACGCTGTAACCATGATGCTCCAGCACACGCCGCACGGAATAGCGCGTGGCTGCGTTGTCATCCACCACCAATACGCGATCAGAGTGCGGCATGGGCGGCCTCCGTCGCCTCGGTCACAGCTACCGGCAGGACGACATGGAACGCCGAGCCGCTGCCGGGCAGGCTTTCCACCGCCACCCGGCCACCCAGCAATTCGGCAAACCGCTTGCACAACGACAGGCCGAGGCCGGTGCCACGCAGGCGTTTCTGCAGCGGCGAATCCACCTGCACGAAGTCCTCGAACAGCGCTTGCAGCAGCTCCGGCGCGATCCCGATGCCGGTATCGCGCACGGTGAAGCGGACCTCCGCATCGCCTTCCATCGTCGCCGACACCACCACCTGCCCTTCCGGGGTGAACTTGATGGCATTGGAGATGTAATTGCGCAGGATCTGCGCCAGCTTCTTGTCGTCGGTGTAAAGCATCGGCAGCGGCGGCGGGTCCTCGAACAGCAGCTCGATGCGCTGGTTGCTTTCCACCAGTGGCCTGAACATGCCGCGCAGGGCGGCGAACAGGTCCATCAGGTCGAACCAGCCCGGCGAGATCGTGATGCGCCCGGCCTCGATCTTGGCCAGGTCCAGCAGGTCGTCCACCATCTCGCGCAGCTCCGATGCCGAGGCACTGACGAAACGCACCTGGCGCAGCTGCTCATCGTTGAGCGGGCCGTCGAAACCGTCTTCCAGCAGCCGCGTCATGCTCAGGATGGAACCCAGCGGTGTGCGGAACTCATGGCTCATGTAGGACAGGAACCGGCTCTTCAGATCGGAAACTTCGCGCAGCTGCACCGCCTGCTGGTCCAGCTCGGCATACAGCGCCAGCACGCCCTGGTTGGTTTCCTCCAGCTCGGCGCGCAGGGCAGCGTTTTCGGCCACCAATCGGGCGTTCTCTTCCTGCATCTGTTCCAGCACCATCACCACGCTCCCATGCGCAGGGCAACGATGCTGGCATCGTCGCGCCCACGGTCGAAATCCCGTTGCAGCACCGCCACCACCAGCGCCGGGTGCCGATGGACCAGGCCCGGATAGTCCTGCAGCCGCCAGCGGCCCTGCAGGCCATCGCTGTGCATGACCAGCAGAGTGCCGTGCGCGGCGTGAACGTTGAATGCCTGTGCCTTGCGGTACTGCACGCCGACGATGCCCGGCATCGAGGCCAGGCCACGGTAGGTCGTGGCGTCGGCAAGGCCGGCATTGATGTTGCCGATGCCGGAGAACTGCAGCTCGCCCCCGGCCAACGGCATCGTCGCCACGGCAACAGCACCGCCGCGGGTACCCGACATCGCCTGGTGCAACGCTTCAATCAGCTGGCTTGGCATCTCCACGCCCGCGTCCGCCGCTCTGCGCGTACCCGCCTGTGCCGCATCGGTGGCAGGCAGGCCGTGGCCCAGTCCGTCGATCACAGTCAGCGTTGCCTGCCCCTCGCACACCGACAGGTGCCAGGCATCGCCGCAGGCCTCCTCGCCCCGCATTGCAACGCGCAGCGCTCCGTAGGCGAGATCAACCCGGGGGCCGGCACGTTGAGGGTAGATGCGGGCCACCACGATGGTACCGCGCGCATCAGACCAGCTGTCGAGCAGCGTCGCCTGGCGCTTCACCGCGCCCAGGCCCAGGCCCTGGCTGCCGCCGGTGGAATAGCCCTCCACCAGCGCCTGCGAGAGCACGAAACCGGGACCGGCGTCCACGGTATACAGCTCGACGCCGCGGGCGTCGCGCCCCTGCACCACGGACAGATACACCTTGCCGCCGCCACCATGGCGCAGCAGATTGCTGGCCAGCTCGCTGGCGGCCAGCGCGACCCGGCCGCTGTCCGTTTCATCGAAAGCGATCCGAGCGGCCAGGGCCAGTGCCTCGCGGCGCACCTGCCCGACCTGCGTCGGTTCTTCCACGGCCACGACGCGGGTGGCGTGGCCGGAGAAATTCACGTCCATTTGGTGATGGTGATGCGCGTGCCCTGGCCGGGTACACTGTCCAGCGCGAAGACATCCACCAGCCGCCGCGACCCGGACAGGCCCAGGCCCATGCCCTTCCCCGACGACCAGCCATCCGTCAGCGCCTGCTCGATGTCGGCTATGCCGGGCCCCTGGTCGGAGAACACCAGGCGTACCCCACGGCGCAGCCCTTCCTCCAGCAGTTCCCAGTCCATCTGCCCGCCACCTCCATAGATGACGGTGTTGCGTGCCAGTTCACTGGCTGCGGTCACCAGCTTGGTCTGGTCGACCAGCCGCAGCCCGCAGGCCACCGCCGCCTGGCGCACCGCCTGGCGGGCCAGTACGACGTCCTGCTCGACCCGCACGGGTAACGTGCCTTGGCGTGCGATCATGGCTGTCCATCACGCTGGCGCAGCAGTTTCATGCCGCGCTCCACGTTCAGTGCCGTGCGCACGCCGCTCAGGTCCAGGCCCAGCTCGACCAGGGTGATGGCCACGGCCGGCTGCATGCCCACGACCACGGTGGTCGCGTCCATCACCCGCGAGAGCGCGGAAATGGTGGCGATCATGCGGCCGATGAAGGAGTCGACGATGTCCAGGGCGGAGATATCGATAAGCACGCCGCGCGCAGAAGTGCGGCAAATGCGCTCGCTGAGGTCGTCCTGCAGGTTAAGCGCAAGCTGGTCATGCATGTCCACCTGGATAGTGACCAGCAGCAGGTCGCCCATCTGCAGGATCGGAATGCGGTCCATCAGCGGCTGGCCTGGGTGACGGTCAGGCCGGTACGCTTGAGCGCCAGGGCCAGTGCGTCGGCCAGGTTGGCCTTGGTCACGATGCCCTGCAGGTCCAGGCCCAGGTGCACGATGGTCTGCGCGATCTGCGGACGCACGCCGCTGATGATGGCGTCGGCGCCCATCAGGCGGATGGCGGTGACGGTCTTCAGCAGGTGCTGGGCGACCAGCGTGTCAACGGTGGGCACGCCGGTGATGTCGATGATGGCGATTTCCGAACCGGTATCCACGATCCGCTGCAGCAGCGATTCCATCACCACCTGGGTGCGCTGCGAGTCCAGCGTGCCGATCATCGGCAGTGCCAATACGCCATCCCACAGTTTGACCACGGGCGTGGAGAGCTCCAGCATTTCTTCCTGCTGTCGCTGGATGACATCCTCGCGGGTGCGCTGGAAGGCCTTGACCGTGTGCAGGCCGAGCACGTCCAGCAGCTCGGAGATCGACCACAGCTGCTCGCCGAGCGACTGGGGATCGCCACTGTGGTGCTGCTGCAGCAGCTGGAACAGCGGCCGCTTCAGCGAGAAGATGAAGGTGGCCGTCTCCGAGGACGTGAAGCCCTTGATCGCGCGGTCGCGCGAGAGGTCTTCAAGGAAATGGCGGATGACCTGCCACTCGGCGCCGTGCAGGTTGCCGGTATCGGCGGCTGACAGCGCGGGCAGCAGCAGATGCCAGAATTCATTGACCTGGATGTCCAGGTCGTGCGCACCGATGCGGCTGTCATCGTTCTGGCCGGCGGCATTGAGGTTGTCACGCCACTGCGCGATCAGGGTCGACTGGTGCTCGCGGATGAGATCGATGGTGCGCTGCTGCAAAGCCGCCATGGGTACGGTCCAGGTAGTTGGAAACGTCAGGAGCCGTCCTTATAGACAAGCCCCCTACTCGTCAGGAACCGTATTAAGCACTGTGAAGACGTTTTCTCCATGTGAAATTTCTTCACATTTTTCCTCTGTGGGCGTCAACGCGCCATCGCCCGGCTGGCCTGCTCCTGCACCTGCTGTTCCTGCTGCACGGCCTGTGCGTGTTCCGTGCTGCGCTCGGCGGGCTGCGGCAGCTCACGCACCTGCTCGCTCGCCGGCGTGGCGACGGCATGCGCAGTGTCGGCGCGGGCAATCTGCCGGTCAGCCGCATGCGCCTCACCCTGCACCGCGAACGCGTATCGGCCATCTTCGCTGAGCACGGCTTCATCGATGCGCTGCATGCCCTTGTGCCGCGCCGCCACCAGCAAGGCCATGCTCAGGCGCTCGCTCATCTCATCCGGTGTACGGCCCATGGCCTGGTCCAGGCTGCCGACCGCGCCTTGGCTCTGGCACCACATCGCGTGGTCCGGGCTGCTGGCATGGCGCGGGTCCTGCTGCGGCAGCAGCGGCGACGGCGGCGGCAGGCTCTGCAGGTGGTCACCGCGCACGGTGGCGTCGATCTTCTGCAGATCCTGGCCACCCGCGGCGGCGACGTGGAACAGGCGCTCGGCCATGCCATGGGCCGAATTCCCCTGATTGCGCGCCAGCGCCACGGCAAAGGCATCGACATCCTGCTGCGGCCGGCCCTGCCCGTCCTCGGCCAGCAGATGCCAGGCCGGGCCCATCATCGGGTTGTCCCTGACCATCGCCTGGGTGCGCTGCATCAGCCCGCGCATCTGGCCCTCGTCCAGCACCAGCGTGTTCACTTCGCCGGCCTTCAATGGCCCGCGCACAGCGTTGCCGGCCCGCCCGGCCAGCGCGCTGTTGACCAGGCTGGCGATCTGCTCGCCATTCGGGTTGTCCTTCAGGTCGAAGGTGAATTCGTAGCGGCGCTGCGCGAGGTCTTCTTTGCCGTCGGCACCGTAGGCGCTGATGCGGCTCATCGGCAGGTTGCCGCTGTACTCCAGGTTCATCCGCTCGGTATAGCTGCCATCCTCGCGGCGCACGCGGACAATGTCGCCGGCATTGCGCTGGCCGGCCAGGTCCAGCCCAAGTTTGTCGTTGTAATCCAGCTTCAGGCGGGTCTGCGAATCCATGCCGATCCGCTCGATGGTGGCCAGGTCCTGCACGCCCGGCGTGCCGGCCTGCATCCGTCCGGTCTCGACAAACTCCGCGTAGGCCGCGCGGCCATCGGCCTGCTCCAGATCGAAGGTCGCGCTGCGCACCGACGACTGCCCCAGTCCATCCTGGCGGCCGGCAACGGCGCTCAACTTGCCTGCCGAGAAGCCCACGCCATTGAACGCCTCCACGGCCTCGTTCGGGCCCGTACTGACGCGCACCCGGCCATCGCTGAGGCGATCGACGCGATAACTGGCGCCCTGCGCTTCGGTCAGCTGGCTCTCGACGGCCATGCTGCGGAAACGCGCTTCCATCTGCGTTCCAGTGAATTCCTGGCCATCGAGGATGACGCTGCCCCCGCGCGGGATGGTGGTCGGATCCAGTGGACTGACGTCGCGCGGATCGGTGCTGTCGCCCTGCGGCAGGGCCACCTTGTAGCGGCCACGGCCACCGGCGGTCGCCGCGCCTTCGACGATGCCGGCCTTCAGCTGGCTGCGGGTGGCATTGGCCACCTCCAGCTGGAATTCGTTGCGTCCATCGACGACAATTTCGGTGACGGTGGCGCTGGCGTCAACGAACTGTCCCGCGAACTTGGTTCCGGCCAGTTTGCGTTCGCCGCTGGACTTCACCCCGGTCTCGGAAATCGTCACGCTGCCGTCGCGCGTCGTCCGCCGCGCTTCGTGCACGCTGGAGGTGTAAATGGGATCGAAGGCCGCCTTCTCCGGGGCGTCGTAAGCGGTGGTGCTGTCCTTGCCAGCCTCTGCAGTCATGCCATGGGCTCCTCTACGTAGCCCACGATTATAGGCAGACGACATCGCCAGGCATTCACATCATCACGCAGTGATGTCCGGGATAGTGACGCAGGTCCCACCCGTCGATGAGCCCGAATGCCCGCATTTCCCGCAGGTTTCACCCGATGGCCGCGCCGCTGGCGGCTGCTGGCCTGGAGCGTTGCCAGCGTTTACGCGCTCTATCTGCTGGCGGGCAATATCTTCCTCAACACGCCGCTGTTCGACCTGGTCACCAACCGCAAACCGCAGAAGTTCGTGATGCGCACCGGCCCCGCCATCACCCTGCTGCCGGGGCATGTGATCGCCTGGAACGTGCACATGCGCGGCCATGTGAACCACACGGTGTATGTGCTGCACGCCGACCGGGCAAGCGCCCGCCTGGCGTTGTGGCCGTTGTTCCGCCGCGAAGTGCGCGTGCCGCACCTGAACGCCACTGGCGTGACGGCCGAAGTCACCCGTGTCGACGATGTCGTGCCACCGCCCCCGCGCGGCAACCAGGGCTGGACCCTGCGCTTCGACGCTATCCACAGTGATTCCATCCAGCACGCCCGCTTCGGCAAGCTGCTGATCATCGGCCAGGGCCAGGGCACCGTCGGCTTCCGCAAGCAGCTGCGTGGCGGCCCGTCGGAACTGTACGATTCGCAGGTGGCCTTCAGCGATGCCATCGCCAGCTATGACGGCGTGCAGCTGCTGGACGCAATGAAGGTCGAGGCGACGTTTGGCTACCCCTGGCACTACCGCGACCAGGCGCCCGGCCTCGCCAAGTTCGACATCCTCCACGGCGCGCTGAAGGTGGATGCGCGCAGTCACGGCATCCGGGTGGACACCGATGCGCGGACGCTGGCGGTTTCCAGCTCACCCAGTACCGGCCAATTGCAGGCAGACATCACGCTCGACCGCGGCACCCTGCAGCCGGGCAGTCGGGCCGTCTGGCGGGTGCCGCTGCAGGCCGGCGCCGGCGCCCCCGATCGCGGCACGCTGGCCCTGCAGTTGAACGCCGCCCAGGACATCCGGCTGCAGGCACGCCTGCCGGCGCGCGAGGGTACGGGCGCCTCGCTCGATGCCGACCTGCACATCACGGGTCGGAAGATTCCCTTCCGCGAGCCTGGCCAGTTGATCGAGCGCACCTCCGGTCGGGTGCAGGGCGAATGGATCTTCACCTCGCTCAACTGGATTCCCGCCCTGTTCCTGCGCAAGCCCTGGGTGCAGCTGGACGGTGGCGGCACCGTGCGGGCGGACCTGCAGCTGAAAGCGGGGGAGCTCGCAGCCGGCAGCACGGTGGACATTCCTGAAGCGGCGGCGACAGCCGAAGTAGCGGGCGTGCGCATGACCGGCACGGCCAGCGCACACGGCGAGCTGGCGCCCGGCACGCCCACCCGCGCCACGCTGGATGTGCGGGTACCGCGCTTCAACGCACGCGCAGGCAGTGAAAAAGGAGACACCTTGTTCGACGGCCGCGACCTCTCGCTGGTGCTCAGCGGTGATGGCCGCCTGCGTGAGTTCCGCAAGGACATGCGTGCGCGCCTGCGCTTCAGCAATGCCACGATTCCGGACCTGACCGCCTACAATCGCTATCTGGGCAAGGGCCAGGCCAAGCTACTGGGTGGCACCGGCTCGCTTACCGGCGATGTGGAACTGGACACCGATGGCCGGGTCGGCCACGGCACCGCCACCCTGCGCGGCGACGGCGCACGCCTGCAGGTGGCCGGCCTCGACCTGCTGGGCAACGCCGAGGTCGACGCCACCCTGCGCCGCGCCGACTTCAAGCAGCGCTACTTCGACCTGTCGGGCACGTCGGTGCAGCTGCGCAACGTGCAGGTTGGGCAGCAGCAGCGAAAGACGCCCTGGCGGGGACGCGTGCAGTTCAAGCAAGGACGTATCGATGCACAGGCACCGTTCCGGGTCGATGCCAGCGCTGCACTGACGATGAGCGATGCCGCGCCCCTGCTGGCGGTGTTCGCCGAGCGTGGCGACTACCCGCGCTGGGCGCTGTCCCTGCTCGACTCCGGAGAGGTGAATGCAACCACCCGGCTGCGCTGGCAGTCAGGCCATCTGGTGCTCGACGGCCTGGAAGCCGAGAACGAGCGGCTGTCCCTGCGGGCGCGGCTGGATCTGCTCGGGCAGAACAAGCGCGGCGATCTGTACCTGCGCTGGGGACTGCTGGGTGCCGGCATCGAACTGGACGGCAAGCAGCGCCAGTGGCATCTGGCGGGCGCGCGCGAATGGTTCGACGGGCGCCCGGCCCTGCTGCCTGCCGACGGCGCAGCCGGCACAGCGGACTGAGCATTGCGGCGCCTGCATCCAACACGCACCGGTCTGCGTAGACCTGCTGCGATGGCAAATGTTCGAGAGGATCAGTGATGAATCACAGAAGACAGATGTTTGGCCTGGTGGGTTGGCTGGCGCTTACATTGGCTGCAGCGGCACTGGGTGCGCGCGCCTCGATCACCGCCGCGCAGTTTTACGGGCAACTAGAGCAGCCCAGCTGGGCGCCGCCGGCCAATGTGTTTGGACCGGTCTGGACACTCTTATATATATTGATGGCGCTCAGCGCGTGGCTGGTCTGGCGCCAGGGCGGCTGGCGCAGCAATGGGGCCGCGCTTGGACTGTACGTCGCGCAACTGCTTGTCAACGTGCTCTGGAGCTGGCTGTTCTTCGCGTGGAAGCTCGGCGGCGCAGCGTTCGCCGACATCCTGCTCTTGCTGGTGCTGATCATGGCCACGATGGTGGCCTTCGCCCGTCGCAGGGCCCTGGCGGCGTGGCTGCTGCTGCCCTATCTGGCCTGGGTCAGCTTTGCTACAGCACTCAACCATGCGGTGTGGCAGCTCAATCCCTCAGTACTTTAAGCGCGGCTCAGGCGGCGGATACGATCGCCGCCCGCCACTGCCGCAGCGCGGCGCCGGTGAAGGACTGCTGGCCACAGCCCGACGGGCAGCGCACCACGCGGGCCGACGAAGTGCTGACCAGGCCAGCGCCTTCCTCTGCCTTGAACACCGTCTCGCACGCCGTGCAGCGCGCCACCAGGGCATAGAGATGGACGATGCGGCCGCTGCAGGGATCCTGCAGGGCACTGACGTCGAGCAGCTCGAAGTGGGCACTGTCCGCCATCGGCCGACGTGGGAAGGCAGGATGACGATCGAAGGGAGGAATGGAAGGCTGCAGATCCACGCGGCGTCGCCATGAAGGGGGTGGGATGACTGTATGCAGCCGCGCGTGCAGCACGCGTGCAGCGCTGATGCACGATCCGCGAAGGCCCCCGCGCTGCCACCTGCACGGAAGGCTGAACAGTTCAGTGTCGCGGTCCTCCGGTTTTACATGAGAGAGTGGTATGCGAATCACTGTTTTTGCGTCACCATGTAGCAATGGCTTTTTTCTCCGTCTCAGACGTGCGCCGTGGCGTGCATTGCGGCGCTGTCAACCTGCCCCGAACCGCGAGCATTGCTGCTGATGTCATCTGCTGAAACCGCGCAGGACGCCGCGCTTGACCTCTGCGCGCGTGAGCCCATCCACACGCCGGGTGCGATCCAGCCTTACGGCGTGCTGCTGGTGGTCGACCCGTACTCGCTGCAGGTCGTCGAGCGCGCGGTGAGTGAGCCAGCCCTGCTTGAAGGGTTCGGCGACCCGCTGGGACAGCCGCTGGCCGACGTGCTTGGCGGCGTCCTGGCGGACTGCATCGAGCCGGTCGGCCAGCTGGCCTTGGACAGTTCGGTGCACATCGGCTCCATCGAACTGCCGGGGTACGGGCGGCACCAGATACTGGCCCATCGCTCGGCGCAGGCTCTGCTGCTGGAGCTGGAATCACCGGTTGCGGGCCAGCCGGCTTCGCTGGAAGCCCTGTATCCGGCCATCCGCCAGCTGATGGCGTCCATCGAGACCGCCAGCTCGGTCGAGGCACTGTGCCAGATCGCCGCCGAGCACATGCGCGCGATGACCGGCTTCGACCGCACCCTGGTCTACCAGTTCGACAGCAGCTGGAACGGCATCGTCATTGCCGAGGATGGCAATGGGGTACTGCCCTCCTATCTCGACCTGCGCTTCCCGGAGTCGGACATCCCGGCGCAGGCGCGCGAACTCTACCGCCGCAACCGCGTGCGCCTGATCGCCGATGCCAACTACACCGCGGTGCCGCTGGTGCGCGCTGCGCAGCATGCCGATGCGGCGCCGACCGACCTGAGCCTTTCCGTACTGCGCAGTGTCTCGCCGGTGCACCTGCAGTACATGCGCAACATGGGCACCGGCTCGTCGATGTCGGTATCACTGATCCACGAAGGCCAGCTGTGGGGCCTGGTGTCCTGCCACAGTGCTGATGCCCGGCGCCTGCCCTACCCGGTGCGCACCGCCTGTGAGTTCATGGGCCAGATCGTCTCGCTGCAGATTGCCCTGAAGGAACGCGCCCGCGCAGTGGAAGAACGCATCAACCGCCGCTCGGTGCTGGTCCGGCTGCTGGGGCGCATGGCCGGTGACGAGGAGTTCATGGCCGCGCTGCGCCAGGATCCGGCCAGCTTGATGTCGCTGACCAATGCCGCCGGCGCTGCAATCGTGCACAAGGGCGACTGCCTGCTGGTCGGGCACTGCCCCGCCCGCAACGAGGTGCTGGATATCGCCCACTGGCTGGCCAGCGAACACGCCGGTGACGAGGTCTATGCCACCGATCACCTGGCCAGCCGCTGGCCCGCGGGCGAAGCCCTGACCGAGACCGCGAGCGGCCTGCTGGCGGTCTCGATCTCCCAGCTGCACGACAGTTTCCTGATGTGGTTCCGCCCCGAAGTGGTGCGCACCGTGCGCTGGGGCGGCGACCCGCGCAAGACCGCGGCGCCCGGAACGGTGCTGTCACCACGTAATTCCTTCGAAGCCTGGAAGGAAACCGTGCAGCAGCGCAGCCTGCCGTGGAACGATGCCGACCGCGATGCTGCGCACGAGATGCGCACCGCCATCGTCGACATCGTGCTGCGCAAGGCCGAGGAGATGGCCGAACTCAACGAACAGCTCCTGCGCAGCAACAAGGAGCTGGAGGCGTTCTCGTACTCGGTCAGCCATGACCTGCGTGCTCCCTTCCGGCACATCGTCGGCTATTCGGAACTGCTCGGCAGTTCCGCCGCCGATCGCCTGGACGCCACCGAGCGCCGCTTCCTGGACACCATCGTCGAATCAGCCAAGTCGGCCGGCACGCTGGTCGACGACCTGCTGAGTTTCTCGCAGATGGGCCGCTCGACACTGGGCCGCATGCGCCTGGACATGGGCGCCCTGGTCAGTGATGTGCGCCGCAGCCTGGCCTTCGACTATGCCGGGCGCGAGGTCGAGTGGAAGGTCGGCGCGCTGCCGGTCATCGAGGCCGACCCGACGATGATGCGCCTGGTCTGGCAGAACCTGCTGTCCAACGCCGTCAAGTTCACCCGCGAACGCGAGCACGCCGTCATCGAGATCGGCTGTGAACGCACCGACGAGGAGAACGTCTTCTTCGTCCGCGACAACGGCTGCGGTTTCGACATGCGTTACGTAGACAAGCTGTTCGGCGTGTTCCAGCGCCTGCACCACGTCGAGGAATTCGAAGGCACCGGGATCGGCCTGGCCAATGTACGCCGCATCGTCGGCCGCCATGGCGGCCGCACCTGGGCCGAAGGCGCGCTGGGCAAGGGCGCCACCCTGTATTTCACCCTGCCCCATCAAAACGGAGAACACCCATGAGGGATCTGCGGCCCATCCTTCTGGTTGAAGACAGCCCCAAGGATGCCGAGCTGACGATGGCAGCACTGGCGCGCTGCCAGCTGCTGAACGACGTCATCCATGTGCGCGACGGTGCCGAAGCACTGGACTACCTGCGCTGCGAAGGCGCCTATGCCGGGACGCGGCATGGTGGCCCGGTGGTGGTCCTGCTCGACCTGAAACTGCCCAAGATCAATGGCCTGGAAGTGCTGGAGCAGGTGCGCAACGATGCGGCGCTGAGCAGCACGCCGATCGTCATGCTCACCTCCTCGCGCGAGGAGCAGGACCTGGTGCGCAGCTACCAGCTGGGCGTCAACGCCTTCGTGGTCAAGCCGGTGGACTTCAAGGAGTTCTTCGACGCCATCCAGGGCCTGGGCATGTTCTGGGGCATCACCAACCAACCGCCACCGCCCCCCTCCGTCGGAACAGGTCCCCGCGATGCGTGATGACACGCGCCGTGCTTCGCACCTGCGCATCCTCATGCTGGAGGACAGCGCGCTCGATGCAGAGCTGATCACGGCGCAACTGCAGCGGGGCGGGCTGGATTTCGAGATCGAGCGCCTGTGGACCCGCGACGCCTTCATCGAAGCGATCGAGAGTGATCGTTTCGACGTCATTCTGGCCGACCACGTGCTGCCGGGATTCGACGGCGATGCCGCGCTCGACCTGGCGCGCGAGCGCGCACCGCACATCCCCTTCATCTTCGTCTCCGGAACCCTGACCGAGGAACTGGCGGTGCAGGCGCTGACCCGTGGCGCGCGTGACTATGTGGTCAAGCAGCGCCTGCAGCGCCTGCCCGACGCGATCCGTCGCGCCCGCCAGGAAGCCAGCGAGCGCAACCAGCTGACCCAGACCCGCGCGGCACTGGACGAAAGCCAGGCGCAGCTGCAGCAGATCACTGATGCCGTGCCGGCGCTGATCGCGCATCTCGACACCGACCACCGCTACCGCTTTGCCAACAAGGCCTTCCTCGACTGGCACGGCACCGACCTGCAGAGCATCCTCGGCCGGACCGCCGCGGAGGTGGGTGGCGAGGAGGCCTTCGCCAATGCCCGGACCAGCCTGCAGCGGGTACTGGCCGGCGAACGCGCGAGCTTTCAGGTCACCCTGGTGCACCGCAGTGGCGAGTCCCGCTTCCTGCAGATGGACTGCGTGCCAGAGCGTGCTGCCGATGGCAGCGTCACCGGCTATACCTGCCTGGGCAGCGATGTGTCCTCTCTGAAGCGCGCCGAACTGGCGCTGCGCGAGGACAACGAATCGCTTGAACGGCAGGTGCAGGCGCGTACCGCTGAACTGCAGGCCAGCAAGCGGCGCCTGCAGGCCATCTTTGAATCCAGCTTCCAGCACCAGGTGCTGCTGGATCGCAGCGGCCGCATCGTCGATGCCAATGTCGCCTCGCTAGCCGCAGTTCTGGCCGAGAAGGAGGATGTCATCAGCCTGCCGTTCTGGGAATCGCCGTGGTTTGCCGCGACACCCGAGCTGGCCGGCGTGGTCGACCAGGCCGTGGCCGATGCCTCGCGCGGCCGCAGCGCGGTGCAGGCGATGGACCTTGAACTGCCCACCGGTCGCCGCAGCTTTGATTTCACGTTCCGTCCGTTGCAGGACGCCGAGGGCACGGTGACCGCCGTGGTCTCCGAGGCCGTGGAAACCACCGCCCGCATCCAGGCCGAGCACGCGCTGCGGCAGGCACAGAAAATCGAGGCCGTGGGCCAGCTCACCGGCGGCATTGCCCATGACTTCAACAACATCCTGACCGTGATCGCCGGCAACGTCGAGCACGCGATGCTGCTGAACCAGCGTGACGGCCAGCCCGGCAACATGAGTGTGCGTGCGCTGGACAACGCCCTGAAGGGCGTCGGCCGTGCCGCCAGCCTGACCCAGCGGCTGCTGGCGTTTGCGCGCAAGCAGCCGTTGCGCAGCCAGGCCGTGAATCTCAACGACGCGCTGCTTGGCATGCATGACATGCTGCAGCGGACACTGGGTGAACTGGTGCTTCTGGACATCCGCACCGGCGAAGGCATCTGGTGCGTCGAACTCGACGTCAGCCAGCTCGAGGCTTCGGTGCTGAACCTGGCGGTGAACGCGCGTGACGCGATGTCCGGTGGCGGGCGCCTGGTGGTGGAGATCGACAACAGTCACCTCGACCATGACTACGCCGCGCTGTTCCCGGATGCCACGCCGGGCGAATACGTGATGCTGCGGGTTCGCGACAACGGCCACGGCATGTCCGCCGACACAATGGCCAAGGTGTTCGAACCCTTCTTCACCACCAAGCAGGTGGGCCGCGGCACCGGCCTGGGCCTGTCGATGGTGTACGGCTTCGTCAAGCAGTCCGGTGGCCATGTCCTCATCGATTCGGTGGAGGGCGGCGGAACCAGCATCACCATGATGTTCCCGCGCTCTTCGCTGGAGCTGCCCAGCGAGACCGCCGAGGCTTCCACCGGCCTGGCCGGTTACGAGCCGCGCGAGGAAACCATTCTGGTCGCCGAAGACAACGACGACGTGCGCGCCTACACCGTCGAGGCGTTGCGGCAGCTGGGCTACCGCGTGCTGGAAGCGCACGATGGTCCGTCCGCGCTGCGCCTGCTGGAGCGTCCGGATGCGAAGATAGATCTGTTGTTCTCCGACGTGGTGATGCCGGGGATGTCAGGCTGGGCGCTGGGCCGTGAAGTGCGGGAACGCTGGCCAGAGGTCGCAGTGCTGTTTACCTCGGGCTATCCGCGCGACCACGATGCGGCCGGCAGCAATGGCCGTTCTGCACCGCTGCTGTCGAAGCCGTTCACCCGCAGCGACCTGGCCGAGTCGATCATCAGCGTGCTGAAGGATCGCGCGCAAGCGCGTTGATCTGCGCGCATTCCACGCCCCTCGGCGGTGACGGCATCCGCGCCAGCGCGATCATCGCCTGGCCGATGCCGCGGTTGCTGGTGGTCAGCGCCGGCAGCAGCCCCTCGGCCACCGCCATCAGCGGGCGGGCCAGCAGATAGAAAGGCTTGAGCGCCGTGTGTCGCGTGCCGGTGCCGGATACCGGCCGCACGCCGGCCGGTCGCAGCATCACCGTGCGCACCGGTAGATCGGCAAGCGCCTGCTCGGTCTCACCCTTCACCCGCAGCGGCATGATCCGGCTGTCCGGGTTGGCATGTGCACCCGACACATACAGGAAACATCCGTGGGGATTGGCTGCCGCCCAGGCTTCTGCGACGGTGCGGGTCACCTGCAGCGTGACCTGGCGGTACTCGGGCTCGGCCGTGCCCACGGGTGGTGCGCCCGCACAATAGAAACAGGCGTCGAATCCAGCGAGCGCATCGCCAAGGCTGGTGGCTCGCTGGAAGTCCGCAAGCACGATCTCATCGACGTTGCCCGGCACGCTGCCTGGCCGGCGCACCAGTGCGACGACGTGGCCGACATCCGCGGACTGCAGGCAGGCCTGCAGCACGCCCTGCCCGACCAGCCCGGTGGCGCCCACCAGCAGCACCCGCATTGCATTGCCATTGCCCATCGGGCTTTCCTCCAGTGCTCTAGAGCTTGACGAACCGCTGTATCCTGCGCGCCAGCCAGCCACTGAACACCAGGGGCGCATCCAATGCCGACACGCAGATGCACGGCACGCCCGGTGCGGTGACCGGCTGGTGCTCCACGTCTTCGTCCAGATCGGCCACATCGCCTGGCGCGAACAGACCCAGCGCATCATTGTAGGCGCCACGCAGGATGTGGGTGAGCTCGCTGCGGCCGTGGCTGTGCATCGGCAGGCACTTGCCCGGCGCGATCTTGAGCATGATCAGCGAGGGCATTTCCGTGGAGCGGATGCAGTGCACGCCCGGCGCGATCCAGCGCCAGCGCAGCGCACCCAATGAATGACCAAAATACGGCTGAAGAGACGCAGGCAGGTGGTCAGCACTGACCTCCGGCAGCTCCACCGGCGACGCGGCCGGCCGCGCGACAGCGATGGCGGGCACCGCAGGCGCTTCACGCTCCAGCTCGTCCAGCATCGCCGCGCGCAACGCCTGGCTGCGGCCGCCCACGACCATCGGCTGGGTCTGTTCGATCAGCGCCGCGCCGATGGCCTCGGCCTCGCGCATGCGCTGGCGGCAATGCGCGCACTGCTCCAGGTGCGTACCGGCGACCACGCTCAGCGGTGCCGGCAACGCGCCGGCCGCATAGCTGAGCAGGGTCGATTCGTGCAGGTGGTGGTGCGGATTCATGGCACGCCACCCACCTTGGACTGCAGCTGCAGGAAGGCCCGGCGCAGGTGTGACTTGACCGTCCCCAGCGGCATGCCCAGCGCCTCGGAAATTTCGCCGTGGCTCTTGGCTTCAAAATAGGACATGCGCACCAGCCGCGCCTGCACCGCCGGCAACTCGTTGATGCGCTGGCGCAGGCGCGCCTGGTCGGCATAGTGCTCGGCACTGCTCTCAGACTGCGCGTCGCTGCAGGCAGCCTGCTCCACCGCTGCCTGCACCTGCATCCAGCTGCGCTCATGGCGCACCCGATCGATCTGCAGGTTGCGCGCGATGCGGTAGAGCCAGGTGCTCAGCGCACCCTGCGCCGCATCGTAGTCGGCCGCGCGCAGCCACAGCCGCAGCAGGCATTCCTGCGCAAGCTCCTCGGCCACCGCTTCGGGCGCGCCGAGCCCGCGCAGGTAGACACACAGGCGCGGCATGAAGTGATCATAGATGCGCATGAAACAAGCGCGGTCACGCAGGCGCGCCACGCCGTCCATGTCACCGGTCCAGTTGGTCGGCTCGCTGCTTGGCTGCTGGCTCATGGACACGATGCGTGCGGCGTCGAAGTCAAAGGAGGGGCTGGCGGCGTCAGGGTACATCACGGGCGGCGATCAGGCAGGTGAAGGGGGGTCTGTGTGCTGTACGCAGCAGAGGCCGGATTGGATGCAGCGCACTGCCCTGCATCCAGCTGGACCCATCGTGCGTACGTTCAGCAGACCAACCTGCAAGGACCCCCCATGCATACCGCCGGGCTGATGCTGTACCTGTCCACCGTGACCAGCGCCACCCCCCTGCTGCACAGCGAAGGCGTTGCCAGCCTGGCCGACGGGACCCCCGCCTACCGCGAGGTGCACTGGCGGCGCGGGGCGACCGAAGGTGCGGCGCGCTGGGTGCAGTACCTGTGCCCGGACGGTCGCCCGTTCGCCCGCAAGGAACTGCCGGGCACCGCCCAGCCGCAGGCGCGGGGCTACCTGCTGCAGGACGGCCGCAGCGGCCAGGCCGCCAAAGTGGTGGTGGCCGGCGGACAGGTCAGCATCGACTGGAAGGAAAGCGCGCCCGCCGCGGAGCGGCGTGCGCAGGTCCCACTTCCTGCCGACGCGGTGATCGATACCGGATTCGACGCGGCGGTGCGCGCGCACTGGCCTGCACTGATGAAGGGCGATGAGGTCCGCCTGCCCTTCCTGGTGCCGGGCCGGCAACGCTTCTACCCGGTCAGCGTCCGGCGGACCGGCCCGCTCACCTGGCAGGGTGCTCCCGCACAGGCCATCGAGGTGCGCCTGGCCACCTGGTACGGCGCGGTCGCTCCGCGGCTGTCCCTGGTCTACGCCGATGATGACCGGCGCTTGCTGGAATTCCGCGGCACCAGCAACCTGCGTGATGCGCGCGGCACCTATCCGGCCGTCATCGTACGCTTCGCCTCACCCGCGACGACGCAGCCACAGGCGCAGTGGCAACAGGCCTGGGCACGACCCCTGGTGCCGTCCTGCAGCGTGAGCAGCAGGTGAAGCCATCATGACATGCCGATTGAGTGCATCCAATCCACGCCCTGCTGCGTACATATGCACAGACACGCCTTCGAGACCTCCCCCATGTCCGCTGCTGCGCCCCTTCCACGCCGACGTGAGCGGCTGCTGCGGACCCTGCGACGCTGGTTCGATACCGAGGCCGCAGCGGCGCAGGCCGATCCGGCGCAGCGCGGCCGCATCGACTGGCTGCGGGCCGTACCCTTCTTCCTGCTGCATGTGGCGTGCCTGGGGGTGATCTGGGTCGGCGTGTCCTGGACCGCGGTAGCGGTCGCGCTGGCGCTTTACGCGGTGCGGATGTTCGCGATCACCGGTTTCTACCACCGCTATTTCTCGCACCGGACCTTCCACGCCTCTCGCCCGGTGCAGTTCCTTTTCGCGGTGATCGGCGCGTCCAGCGTGCAGCGGGGCCCGCTGTGGTGGGCCGCCCACCACCGCCATCACCACCGCCATGCCGACCAGCCGCAGGACCCGCATTCCCCGGTCAGTGGCGGGTTCTGGCGGAGCCACATGGGCTGGTTCCTGACCCGCGAGGCCTTCGCCACGGACCTGGCGCGCGTGCCCGACCTGGCCCGTTTCCCGGAACTGCGCTGGCTGGACCGCTTTGACATCGCCGTGCCGGTGTTGCTGGCCGCAGGCCTGTATGGCCTTGGCGCGCTGCTGGAACGTGTGGCACCCGGCCTCCACACGACGGGCCCGCAGCTGCTGGTCTGGGGATTCTTCATCTCCACCGTCGTGCTGTTCCATGCCACGGTGACCATCAATTCGCTGGCCCACCGCTTCGGCAGCCGCCGCTTCGACACGCGCGATGACAGCCGCAACAACCTCTGGCTGGCCCTGCTGACCTTCGGCGAAGGCTGGCACAACAACCATCACTTCTTCCCCGGCACCGCCCGCCAGGGCTTCCGCTGGTGGGAAGTGGACCTGACCTGGTACGGCCTGCGCCTGATGGCCGCCATCGGCCTGGTCAGGGGACTGAAGCCGATACCCGAATGGGTGCTGGCCAAGGCGAAGGACTGAGCATGCGCATCGCGGTCATCGGTTCGGGCATTGCAGGGCTGGCCAGCGCGTACTGGCTGGATGGCGAGCACGAAGTCACCCTGTATGAAGCCAACGACTACCTGGGCGGGCACACCCACACCCATCGGGTGCAGGTCGACGGTCAGCAGATGTCGGTGGACACCGGTTTCATCGTCTTCAATCCGCAGCATTACCCGCTGCTGACGGCCCTGTTCGACGAGCTGGGCGTGGCGTCACAGCCGACCACCATGAGCTTCTCGATGCACAGCGACCGCAGTGGCGTGGAGTACAACGCCACCTCGCTGGACGGGCTGTTCTGCCAGCGGCGCAACCTGGTCTCGCCGCGCTTCTGGGGCATGCTGGCCGACCTGCGCCGCTTCTACCGGAACGCGCCGCTGCTGCTGGCCGAGGCCGAAGGCCCGACGCTGGGACAGTACCTGCGCCAGCAGCGTTTCGGCGATGCCTTCGTGGAGGAACACCTGCTGCCGATGGCCTCGGCGCTGTGGTCTTCGCCGACCGCCACTGTTCTTGACTTCCCGGCGCGCTACCTCGTGCAGTTCATGGCCAACCACCAGATGCTGCAGATGACCGGCCGACCACCGTGGCGCGTGGTCAAGGGCGGCTCGGCGCGATATGTCGATGCGCTGCGTGGCCGCTGGCGCGTGCATGAGCGGCTGGAAACGCCGGTGCAGGCGGTCGAGCGCATGCCGTGGGGCGCGCGCGTGCACAGTTCGGCGGGTATCGAGGGCTTCGACGAGGTGATCCTGGCCTGCCACAGCGACCAGGCCCTTGCCCTGCTGGCAGACGCCGATCCGGTTGAAAGCGCCGTGCTGGGCGCGATCCGCTACCAGGCCAACGAGGCCGTGCTGCACACCGACGCCTCACTGCTGCCCAGCAACCGCAAGGCGTGGGCCGCCTGGAACGCACACGTTCCGGACGACCCGTCGGCGCCGTGCACGGTCAGCTACTGCATGAACCTGCTGCAGGGCCTGCCCGGCGACACGCCACTGGTGGTGACCCTCAATCGCAGTGATGCCATCGATCCGTCCAAGGTGCTGCGCCGCCTGCACTACGCGCACCCCGTGCACGACCATGCCGCCGTGCGGGCACAGCGACGCTGGGGCGAGATCCAGGGACACCGCCACACCTGGTTCGCCGGCGCTTATTGGGGTTGGGGTTTCCACGAGGACGGCATCGCCAGTGCACGGCGCATGGTCGACGCGCTGCGCGCCCGCACCGGCATCGCCTCGCCGCTGCGGCCGACCGAGATCACGGCATGACCGCCAGTGCGCTCTATGTGGGGCAGGTGCTGCACCGGCGGCACCATCCGCATGCGCACGCGTTCCGCTACCCGATTGCGCAGCTTCTGCTGGACCTGGACGAGCTCGACACGATCTTCGCCGGGCGCTGGCTGTGGTCGGTCAACCGCCGCAACCTGGCCGAGTTCCGTCGCAGCGACTACCTGGGCGATGCGCAGGTGCCACTGGCCGATGCCGTGCGCGACCATGCCGCCACCGTGCTGGGCCGTCGCCCTGAAGGACCGGTGCGGCTTCTGACGCACCTGCGTTTTGGCGGCCACGTGTTCAACCCGGTCAGCTTCTACTACTGCTACCAGGCCGATGGCAGCACCCTGGACTGCATCGTCGCCGACATCACCAATACGCCGTGGAAGGAACGCCACGCCTACGTACTGCCGGTCGAGCAGGCGCAGCACGAAGGTGGCAGCCTGCGCTGGCAGTTCGACAAGTGCTTCCATGTTTCGCCCTTCATGCCGATGGACTGCCGCTACGACTGGCGCTTCAACGCGCCCGGCGATGCGCTCCGCGTGCACATGCAGGTCTGGCACGAAGGCGTGCGCCAGTTCGATGCCACCCAGAGCATGCAGCGCCACCCACTGGATGGCCGCGGCCTGGCGCGGGTGCTGCTGGCCTACCCGCTGATGACCGTGCAGGTGGTCGCCGCCATCCACTGGCAGGCGCTGCGCCTGTGGCTGAAACGCAACCCCGTGCACGACCACCCTTCCCTTGCCGAGAAACCGCGATGAACAACCCGACGCCTTCGGTGGCCCTGCCCCGCGCCGGTGCACTGGATGCCTTCCTGCGCCGTCGCCTGCTGGCCCAGCTGGCACCGATGCACGACGGCCAGCTGCGCGTCCGCGATGCCTTCGGCGAGGTGCTGCTGGGCGATGGTCATGGCCCGCTGCAGGCTGCAGTGACCATTGACGACCCGGCCTTCTACCGCAAGGTGGCCGCGCAGGGCAGCGTCGGCGCGGGCGAAAGCTACATCCACGGCGACTGGCGCTGCGATGACCTGGTCGCACTGGTCCGCCTGCTGGTGCGCAACCGCGATCTGCTCGATGGCATGGAACGCGGCCCGGCACGCGCCGCCGGCTGGCTGCTGCGCGGCTGGAACCAACTGCGCCGCAACAGCCGCAAGGGCAGCCGCCGCAACATCGCCGCCCACTACGACCTCGGCAATGATTTTTTCGCGCTGTTCCTGTCGCCGGACCTGATGTATTCCTCGGCGCTGTACGCACAGCCGGACGAGCCGCTGGAAGTGGCCTCGACCCGCAAGCTGGACCGCATCTGCCAGCAGCTGCAGCTGCAGCCGGGCGACCGCGTGGTCGAGATCGGCACCGGCTGGGGCGGTTTTGCCGTGCATGCGGCGCGCCATTACGGATGCCACGTCACCACCACCACCATTTCCGCCGAACAGCACGCACTGGCCGTGCAGCGCGTGGTGGATGCAGGTCTGCAGGAACGCGTGACCGTGTTGATGCAGGACTACCGCGACCTGCAGGGCCAGTTCGACAAGCTGGTCTCCATCGAAATGATCGAGGCCATCGGCGCCGAATTCCTCGATATCTACATGGGCACCCTGCAGCGCCTTCTGAAGCCTGATGGCGTGGCCCTGCTGCAGGCGATCACCATCGAGGACCACCGCTACGAACAGGCGCGGCGCAGCGTCGACTACATCAAGCGCTTCGTGTTCCCGGGCAGCTTCATTCCTTCGATCAACGCGATCATGGCGGCCAAGACCCGGGCCAGCGACCTGCAGCTGATCGCCCAGCAGGACTTCGGCCATTCCTACGCGCTGACCCTGCGCGCCTGGCGGCAGCGCTTCCTGGCCCAGCGCGGCACCGTGCAGGCGCAGGGCTTCGACGAACGCTTCTGCCGCCTGTGGGAGTTCTACCTGGCCTACTGCGAGGGTGGTTTCCTTGAGCGCTCCATCGGCGTGTCGCACCTGCTGCTGGCACGCCCAGGCCATTGCACAGACGTGCCCACGGCCAGCGAGGCCTGACATGAGGCGGACCTGGGCCAACCTGCTCGGCAACCAGTTGGTCTGGCTGTGCGCGGTCGCCGGCGCGGGCCGGGGCTGGCAATGGCCGGCACTGCTGGCTGCAGCGCTGTATGTCGCCAGCCAGCTGCTGACCAGCCCGGTGCCGCGCATCGACCTGCGCCTGCTGCTGCTCGCCCTCGCCTGCGCCTGGCTGGTGGATGGCACCGCCGCCGCCAGCGGCACCGTGCGCTATGCCGCCGCACCGCTGGGCTGGGCACCGCCGCCGTGGATCATGGCGCTGTGGGCGGCCTTCTCGATGACCCTGACCAGCTCGATGACCTTCCTGCAGCGGCACCGCCTGCTGCCGGTGCTGTTCGGCCTGCTGCTGGCACCGCTGGCCTATCTGTCGGCGGCGCGTGGTTTCCAGGCCGTGCAGTTCAGCGCCCACCTGTGGCAGGGCGTTCTGTTGCTGGGCGTGGGCTGGAGCACCGCCCTGCCGCTGCTGTGCGCGCTGGCAAGCCGCGGTAATGAGAAAACGGCCGAAAACACACGTAAAGGAGTTCGCGCATGAACCTGCTCGGCTGGGTGCTGCTCTACGCAGTGCTGGTGATGTGCTGGGGCTGGGCCTGGCAGCGCCGCCATCGCAACATCGGCGTGGTTGACGTGCTGTGGGCCAAGGGCGTGGCCGCGGGCGCCCTGCTGCTCGCCTGGCTGGGCGATGGCGGCCTGCAGCCGCGCATCGCGCTGGGTGTGCTGGGCGGCCTGTGGGGCAGCCGGCTCGCCCTGCATCTGTGGCACCGCGTGCGCAGTGAAGACGAGGACGGGCGCTACCGCTATCTGCGCGAACACTGGAACGGCCACCAGGGAAAGATCTTCGGCTTCTTCATGGCCCAGGCGCTGCTGGTGGTGCTGTTCGCCCTGCCGTTCCTGGCCGTGGCGCGCACCCCGGCCACCAGCCATGCCGGCTGGATCGCTGCCGCCGTGGCCGTGTGGCTGCTCAGTGTTGGCGGTGAAGCACTGGCCGACCGCCAGCTTGCACGTTTCAGGGCCGACCCCGCCAACAAGGGCAGGACCTGCCGCCAAGGACTGTGGCGCTACTCGCGCCATCCCAACTATTTCTTCGAGTGGCTGCACTGGTTCACCTATGTGCTGCTGGCCGTCGGCTCACCGCTATGGTGGCTGTCCTGGTCGGGGCCGCTGGTGATGTACCTGTTCCTGCGCTACCTCAGCGGCGTTCCCTTCACCGAAAAACAGGCCCTGCGCAGCCGCGGCGATGATTACCGCGACTACCAGCGCAGCACCCCGATGTTCTTCCCGTGGTTCCCCCGCACTTCCCCTTCCCAGGACCGCACGCCATGAATGCCACCCGCACGCTGCACCCTCCCGTCGAGATCGAAGGCGGCCTGACCGGCTGGGCCGAGCGCGGCTGGATCCCGGACGCTGCCCTGCGTGCAGGCATCCGTCGCCTGTGCGCGCAGCGCCTGCAGGAGGAGGACGAAGGCGGCCAGGAGGGACAGTCAGTGCGCTTCCAGCGCCGCATCGCCGAACTGGCCGGCAGCCCGCTGGCCCTGCACGTCGACGCTGCCAACCGCCAGCATTACGAGGTACCGGCCGCTTTCTTCCAGGCCTGCCTCGGCAAGCGCCTGAAGTACAGCAGCTGCTATTACCGCACCGGTCACGAAACCCTGGACCAGGCCGAAGAGGCGATGCTGGAACTGTATGGGCAGCGCGCCGGGCTGCGTGATGGCCAGGACATCCTCGAGCTCGGCTGCGGCTGGGGTTCGCTGACCCTGTGGATGGCCGAACGCTACCCGAATGCACGCATCACTGCGGTGTCCAATTCGCACAGCCAGCGCGAGCACATCATGGGCCAGTGCCAGGCGCGCGGCCTGCGCAACGTCGAGGTACTCACCCGCGACGTGAACCAGCTGGAGCTGCCGAGCGCGCGTTTCGACCGCTGCGTGTCGGTGGAGATGTTCGAACACGTGCGCAACTACCAGCAGTTGCTGCAGCGCATATCTGGCTGGCTGCGGCCGGACGGCGCACTGTTCGTGCACATCTTCGCCCACCGCACGCTGATGTACCCGTTCGAGACCGAAGGCGATGACAACTGGATGGGGCGGCATTTCTTCACCGGCGGCCTGATGCCGGCCGCCGACACCCTCCTGCATTTCCAGCAGCACCTGCAGCTCGACCAGCGCTGGCTGCTGGACGGCACGCACTACCAGCGCACCGCCAACCACTGGCTGGACAACCAGGACGCGGCCCGCGCCCAGCTGATGCCGATCCTGCAGGCGACCTACGGCGAGGCCGCCGCGCGCATCTGGTGGCAGCGCTGGCGCATGTTCTGGATGGCCTGCGCCGAGCTGTTCGGCTATGACCAGGGCCAGCAATGGCTCGTCGCACACTACCTGTTCCGCCCCCGCTGAAGGAGATTGGCCATGCGTATGCCCCCCTTGTTCACCCTGCTGACGTTGGCCCTGTTCGGCACCGGCTGCAGCAGCCAGGACACCCGGCCACTGCCACGTGCAGCGTCGGTGGACGTGCCACGCTTCATGGGCGACTGGTACGTGATCGCCCACATCCCCTCCCGGCCGGAGCGCGAGGCCTTCGATGCCGTCGAAAGCTATTCCCTGCGGCCGGACGGACGCATCCAGACCACCTTCACCTACCGCAAGGGCAGCTTCCAGGCGCCATACAAGAGCATGCATCCGGTCGGCCGGGTCGAAAAGGAAGGTGCCGGTGCGGTGTGGGGCATGCAGTTCATCTGGCCGATCCAGGCCGAGTACATCATCGCCTGGCTGGACGAGAACTATCAGCAGACGATCGTCGGCCGCAGCAAGCGCGATTACGTCTGGTACATGGCGCGAACGCCGCAGGTGTCGCCGCAGGAGTACCAGGCCGCCGTCGAGCGCATCGCCGCGATGGGCTATGACACCTCGAAGCTGAGGAAGGTTCCGCAGTCCGTGCGTTGATCCCGCCACATGAATGAGCGCGACCGGTACCGGTGGCGAGGGACCGCCCCGCTCCACTATAGTCAGCCGGGCACGACAGGCACGGTGCCTGTCCGGTAACCACAGGGAGCAGGTCATGGGTCTGGTACAGGCGGTCAAGGGTGCAGTGGGCGGTGTTCTGGCCGACCAGTGGAAAGACTTCTACACCGTGCCAACGGGCCTGCCGTCGACCGCGGCCCTGTTCGCGGCCGTGCCGCAGGGCACCAATGCCGGCCGTGGTTCAAACACCAGCGGCTCGTCCAACATCATCAGCAACGGCTCGAAGATCGTCGTGCCCGAAGGCTACGGCCTGCTGCTGTTCCAGGACGGCGCGATCACCGCCTTCGTCGCCGAGCCGGGTGGCTACGAGTGGCGCTCGGACGACCTCAACTCGCAGTCGATCTTCGCCGGTGACGGCCTGGTCAGCACCTTCATCAAGCAGAGCTGGGAACGCTTCAAGTTCGGCGGCCAGCCGGGCTCGCAGCAGGCCGCCTTCTTCATTTCGCTGAAGGAACTGCCGGACAACCGCTTCGGCACCCAGTCGGAAATCTACTGGGACGATGCCTTCCTCAACACCCAGGTCGGCGCGGTCACCCGTGGTTCGTACACGCTGAAGATCGTCGACCCGATCCTGTTCGTGAAGAACTTCGTGCCGGCCAGCTACCTGCGCCCGGGCCAGGTGTTCGACTTCACCGACATGGACAATGCCGCCGCCACCCAGCTGTTCAATGAAGTGGTGGGTTCGCTGGCACCGGCCTTCAGCCTGTACAGCAACGACCCGTCCAAGGGCAACCGCATCAGCAAGCTGCAGCAGGATTCGATCGGCTTCGCGCAGAGCCTGTCGGCCGCCGTCGAGCAGGCCTACCAGTGGAAGTCCGACCGTGGCCTGGCCATCGTCAAGACGGCCATCGTCTCCATCGAGTACGACGCCAACACCCGTGAACTGCTGAAGACCGTGCAGCGCGCCGATGCGCTGTCCGGTTCGCGCGGCAATTCCAACCTGCAGGCCAGCGTAGCCCAGGGCATCCAGTCGGCCGGCGAGAACGGCGGCGCGGCGGGCCTGGTCGGCGTCGGCATGGCTTCGGGCATGTTCGGTGCGGGCAGCCTGCAGCAGCCGACCGCGCCGGCCGCCGAGGATCCGGTGGCCAAGCTGAAGAAGGCCAAGGAAATGCTCGACCTGGGCCTGATCACCCAGGGCGACTACGACGCCCTGAAGGCCAAGGCGCTGGGCCTGTAAGCCGCCGGGACGCGCACACCCATGTCCGACCCCAGAAACGCCCCTCCGCCGCTGCCCCGGGCCGCCCCCGCTTCGCCCCCGCCCTTGCCGGCGGCGAAGCTGGACGGTCCGGGCTCGCCGCAGGACGTCCCGCCCCTGCCCGGCAGCTTCCCGCTGGATACCGGCACGCTGCCGCAGGCCATCCGTGATGAAGTCGAGGCACCTGAACCGCTGGCCATCGACACCTCGGCCAGCGAACTGAAGGATGGCCTGAACCGCTGCCCGAAGTGCGGCAGCACCGACATCCGCCCCAGGCTCGGCACCGATGTCCTGGTCTGCCTGTACTGCCGTCACGAATGGCATGGCGCGCGGGTGGAGGAGGAATTCGGGCTGGGCGAAGCGCTGGACCAGCTGCAGGGCACGATCATCGCCTCCGGTGCACGCGACATCGACGCCGATATCTCGGCGCTGATGACCTTCAAATGCGGTGGCTGTGGTGCCGAGGTCACGGTCAACACCGAAAGCACGATGACCGCGCGCTGCCACTGGTGCCGCCACGTGTTCGGCGTGAACGAGCAGATCAGCAACGGCGCCGTGCCCGATGCCGTGTTGCCCTTCCACATCAAGAAGGACGATGCGGTTGCACGCATCCGCCAGTTCGTCGACAAGCGCCGGATGTTCGCGCTGAAGGCCTTCAAGGACCAGTTCACCCCGGAAAACGTGGTGGGCGTGTACCTGCCGTACATGATCGTGGACAGCAATGTCAGCGCGGCCGTGGCCGGCAAGGGTGAGATCAAGACCCGCGAGTACACCCGCGGCACCGAGAAGAACAAGCAGACCTACTACGACGCGGACATCTACCAGGTCGAACGCCAGGTCGATTTCACCGTTGACGACCTGCCGCTGGAATCCTCGGCCGAGCGCGGCAACCTCGACACGCGCACCAACACCAACAACATCATCAACACCATCCTGCCGTTCGACACCAAGAACGCGGTGAAGTGGAACGCGTCCTACCTTGCTGGCTTCACCTCCGAGAAGCGCAACGTGGATATCGAGAAGCTGCGCCCACGACTGGAAGACCAGCTGCTGTCGATCGCCCGCGCGCAGGTGGAAGCCAGCGTACGCCGCTACGACCGCGGCGTGCGCTGGGAACAGGAACAGCTGGACGTGCATGGCAGCCGCTGGGTGTCGATGTACCTGCCGGTCTGGCTGTACTCCTACCACCAGCCCGGCGCCAACGGCGGCATGCTGCACTACATCGCGGTGAACGGCCGCACCGGTGAGACCATGGGCAGCGTGCCGGTGCAGCAGTGGAAGATGCTGCTGGCCGCCCTGGCCACCGGCACGGTCATCGAAGCACTCGCAATTGCCTTCCTGGTGGCGACAACATGAGTGACGACAGTGGTCTCTGGTTGCTGGCGGCCGGCCCGGCCGGTGCTACCGCGCTGTACTGGGCGCTGTACCGCTATTACCGCAACACCGACAAATCGCATTCGTTCGAACACGAAACCGCGATCGATGCCAAGCCGGTCACCGGCTCGGACCGTCGCGTGGATTCGATCACCGGTACGCAGGAGCGGCGCGTGCGTGGTGACAACGTGTACGAGTACCGCAAACGGGTGATGCGGGTGAAGCCCGGTACTGACTGACACGGCACCACGCTGCCATGACGCGGCCTTGAACTAGACTGGCGGCCCTGGTTCTGTCTGCCCCTGCACGGGGCAGGCAGAGCCCCCTCCGTTCGAGATCGTCCGTGAACCAGCCTCCTGTTCCCCAGCCGCAAGCCGCCCATGCCTCCGACAGCGTGAACATGGCGCTGGCAGCGGGTGCCATCGTCGGCACCTGGTTCTGGGATGTGCCGAACGACCAGCTGACTGTCGATGAAGCGCTCGCCCGCGCATTTGGGCTGGACCCGGAGCTGGCACAGCGCAAGCTGCAGCTGCACGAGGTGCTGGGCACGGTGCACCCCGATGACCTGGACGGGCTGACGGCGGCCATCGAGCATGCCGTGCGGCATGGCGGCCGCTTCGCGCATCAGTACCGCACGCGCGGCACCGACGGGGGTTACCACTGGCTGGAGAGCATCGGCCGCGTCGACCTGGACGAGAACGGGCGGGCACTGCGCTTCCCCGGCGTTCTCATCGACATCGACGAACGGCTGCGGGTGCAGGCCGAGCGTGACCAGGCCCAGGCCCTGCTGCGCTCATTCGTTGAGGCCGCGCCAGGCGTGATGTATGCCAAGGATCGCCAGGGCCGCCTGCTGATGGGCAACAGCGGCACCACGGCACTGATCGGGCGCCCCCCGGCGGAGTATGTCGGGCGCACCGATGCCGAGCTGTTGGCCAACCCCGCCCAGGCTGCGGCGGTGATGGCAACCGACGAGCGGGTAATGTCCAGCGGCCGCAGCGAGCAGGTGGAAGAAGAAGTCAGCTTTCCGGACGGCCGCCGGGCCTGGTGGCTGTCGACCAAGGCGCCGCTGCGCAACGATGCTGGCGAAGTGATCGGCCTGGTCGGCACCTCGCTGGACATCACCGACCGCAAGTCCGCCGAGGCCGAGCGTCTTGACATCGAGGAACGCTATCGACTGGCCGCGCAGGCCACCAACGATGCGGTATGGGACTGGCGCATGGCCGACGGACACGTTGTCTGGAACGAGGCGCTGTCCAGCTTGTTCGGGCACTCGATGACGGAAACCAGCGCGCAGTGGTGGCTCGACCACATCCACCCCGAAGACCGCGACCGCATCGACCGCAACATCCACAGCGTCATCGACGGGGACGGCAGTACCTGGAACGGCGAGTATCGCTTACGGCGCGCCGATGGCAGCTATGCCGCTGTGCTGGATCGTGGCGCGGTGCTGCGCGACGCTGACGGGCGGCCGCTGCGGATGATCGGTGCGATGCTCGACCTGTCCGGGCGCAAGGCGGCTGAAGCAGCGCTGGCCGAGGGCGAGGAGCGCTTGCGGCTGGCCACGGAAGCAGGCGAGCTTGGGTTATGGGACATGGACTTGGTGCAGAGAGTCCTGCGCTGGCCCGCGCGCATGAAGGCGATGTTCGGCATCTCCCCGCACGCGGAGGTGGACATCGAGGATTTCCGCAACGGCCTGCATCCGGACGATCGTGCCGCGACGCTGGCAGCACTCGATGCATCCGCCGACCCGCAGAAGCGTGCCAACTACGATGTGGAATACCGCACGGTCGGCAAGGAAGACGGCGTGGTGCGCTGGGTCGCAGCCAAGGGTCGGGGCATCTTCGAGGCCGGGCGCTGTGTACGCCTGCTGGGCGTGGCCATCGACATCACCGCACGCAAGGCGGCCGACGAGCGCCTCCGCGAGTTGAACGAGCAGCTGGAGGCGCGGGTGCGGGCCGAAGTGGCCGAGCGCATGCGCGTGGAAGACGCGCTGCGGCAGAGCCGCAAGATGGAAGCCGTCGGCCAGCTCAGCGGTGGCATCGCCCACGACTTCAACAACATGCTGGCCACGGTGATCGGACCGCTGGACCTGCTGGCGCTACGCATCGGCGACGGTGATGCGCGCGCGCTGCGCTACATCGAAATGGCCCTGGACGGCGCCCAGCGCGCCGCCCAGCTGACCCAGCGACTGCTGGCCTTCTCGCGCCAGCAGCCGCTGCAGCCGGTGGCCCTGGACGTGAACCATCTGGTGGCCGGGATGACCGATCTGCTGGTGCATTCGCTCGGCAGCAGCGTCATCCTCGAAACCGTGCTGGGTGGCAGCCAGTGGTGGACGCACGCCGATGCCAATCAGCTGGAGAACGTCATCCTCAACCTGGCGATGAATGCGCGCGATGCCATGCCGGGGGGTGGCCGCCTGACGCTGCAGACCAGCAACTGCCAGATCGGCCTGGCCAGCGTGGTCGAGCACGGCGGCGTCCCCGTCGGCGACTACGTGCGCATTGCGGTGACCGACACCGGCGGCGGCATGGCGCCGGAGGTGATGGCACGCGCGTTCGATCCGTTCTTCACTACCAAGCCGGTCGGCCAGGGCACCGGCCTTGGCCTGTCGCAGGTCTACGGCTTCGTGCAGCAGTCCAGCGGGCACGTCCGCCTGCAATCCGCGCCCGGCGCGGGAACCACCGTCATCATCTACCTTCCGCGGCTGCTGGCCGGGGTGGACGCACCACCACCGGCCAAGGCCGATGTGGCACCGCTGTCCGGCGGTGGCGCCGAGCAGATTCTGGTGGTGGACGATGACGCAGCGGTACGCGCGTTCTCGGTCGATGCACTGTCCGAACTCGGCTACCGGGTGCTGTCAGCCGATGGGGCTGCCAGCGCTCTGCCCCTGCTTGAAGCCCACCCCGGCATCGCATTGCTGTTCACCGATGTGGTGATGCCGGAAGTCAACGGCCGTCAGCTTGCCGACGAGGCCCTGGCGCGGTACCCGCACCTGAAGGTCCTGTTCGCCACCGGCAACAGCCGCAACGCCCTGGTTGACGACGGCGTGCTCGACGTAAATGTGCAGCTGATCGGCAAGCCCTTCACGATCGGCGACCTGGCTACCCGCGTGCGCGCCGCGCTCTCCGCCGAGCACTGAGCCTCAGTGCTTCCCGTGGGGGGCAGCCAAGGCAGCCTTGCCAACCCACCATGGGTCAGGGCCAGCGTGCCGAGCTCGAACTCGGCCTGCGCGGCTGCCGGACCGAACCCGCGACGCAACAGACTGAATGGGAGGCTCTGAGGGACTTCACCGCCTGCCCACCTCCGCACAGCCATGCTGACACGCAATCCCGTCAGCCGACTGCAGCCAGCGGAGTCACGATGAATCCCCCTTCCAAGCTTCCGCTCACGCGGCGCGACATGCTTAAGCTCAGTGCGGGCTCGGCCACCACCATGGCCATGCCCTCCGCTGTCGCGGCCGCCGCCGAGGCCGACCGCTCCTCCGCACGCGCCCCGGTCACCATGCAGGTGACCTTCAAGGTGAACGGTGCTAGCCGCTCCCTACTGCTCGACACCCGGGTCACCCTGCTAGATGCGCTGCGTGAGCACCTGCAGCTGACAGGCACGAAAAAAGGCTGCGACCATGGGCAGTGCGGTGCCTGCACGGTCCTAGTTGACGGCCGTCGCATCAATGCGTGCCTGACTCTGGCCGTGATGCATGAGGGCGCCAGCATCACCACCATCGAGGGCATGGGATCACCTGGCAACCTCAGCGACATGCAGGCCGCCTTCGTCAAGCATGATGGTTTCCAGTGCGGGTACTGCACGCCGGGCCAGATCTGCTCGGCCGTGGCGGTGCTCGATGAGATCCAGCGGGGTGTCCCCAGCCACGTCACTGCACGGCTGGACGAGCCTGCGGCCCTGACATCTGAAGAGATCCGCGAACGGATGAGCGGCAATATCTGCCGCTGCGGCGCCTACTCCAACATCATCGAAGCGATCCAGGATGCCGCGGGGAAGCGCTCATGAGGGCATTCACTTTTGAACGCCCCGCCAGCGCGGCCGATGCCATTGCCGCCGCCACGCGCGCACCGGGCGCACGCTTCATCGCAGGGGGCACCAACCTGCTCGACCTGATGAAGCTGGAAGTGGAAACGCCGACGCATCTGATCGATGTCAACGGGCTGGGCATGGATGGTATCGAAGCGACGGCCGACGGCGGCCTCCGGATCGGTGCACTCGTGCGCAATACCGATCTGGCCGCAGACGCCCGCGTCCGCCGCGACTACGGCTTGCTGACCCGGGCGCTGGTGTCGGGTGCCTCGGGACAGCTGCGCAACAAGGCAACCACGGCAGGCAATCTGCTGCAACGCACGCGCTGCCCCTACTTCTACGATACGGCCCAGGCCTGCAACAAGCGCCTGCCGGGCAGCGGCTGTGCCGCAGTTGGAGGCGCAAGCCGGCAACTGGCGATCATCGGCGGCAGCGCAGACTGCATCGCCACGCATCCCAGCGACATGGCGGTCGCCATGATGGCATTGGGCGCATCGGTGGAAACACTGCGTGCCGACGGCGCGCGTCGGCTCATCGCGCTGGATGCACTGTACCGCCCGCCGGGAGCAACGCCACACCTGGAGACAACGCTGCTGCGAGGCGAGCTGATCCAGGCGGTGATCCTGCCACCCCCGGCAGGTGGCAGCCAGGTCTATCGGAAAGTGCGTGACCGCGCTTCCTACGCGTTTGCGCTGGTTTCGGTTGCTGCCATCGTGCAGGCCGATGGCAGCGGACGCATCGCGCTGGGCGGCGTGGCCTACAAGCCATGGCGCAGCGACGCCGCCGACGCCGCGCTGCCGCAGGGAGCCAAGGCGGTCATGTCGACGCTGCTGCAGGGTGCGGCACCGACCGACCAGAACCGCTTCAAGGCGGTGCTGGCCGAACGCACGCTGGCATCCATCCTGCAGGACGTGAGGGCGCACGCATGAAGTTCACTACGCCTGCTGGCACCAATCCCATCGATGCAAAAAAGGTCGTCGGGCAACCGCATCCCCGCATCGACGGTCCATTGAAAGTCTCGGGAAAGGCAACCTACGCCTACGAGTGGTACGACGCGCTGCCCGAAACGCCGGCTTACGGCGTGGTGGTCGGCGCAGGGATCGCCACCGGAACCATCGCGTCACTGGATCTTGAGCCCGCCCGTCGCTCGCCAGGCGTCCTGGCCATCGTCACTGCCGACACTGCGGGGCCGCTGCAGCGCGTGAAGCGAAACGCTGCGCCGCTGCTCGGTGGCCCGACCATCAGCCACTATCATCAGGCGCTGGCGGTGGTGGTTGCCGAGACCTTCGAGCAGGCACGCGCGGCGGCCGCCAAGGTCCGCGTGCGCTATGCGCCCCGGCACGGCTCATTCGACCTGGCTGCGGCCCGCAAGGATGAGGCGGCACTGAAAACGCCCGAACCCGATGCCCGGGTGGGCGATTTCGAAAAGGCGTTCCAGCAGGCCGACATCACCCTCGATGTGACGTATCACACTCCTGATCAGTCACACGCCATGATGGAGCCGCATGCAACGCTGGCGGCCTGGGACGGTGACCACCTGACCGTATGGACATCCAACCAGATGATCGACTGGGGTCGAACGGACCTGGCCAGGACGCTGGGCATACCCAAGGACAATGTACGGCTGGTTTCGCCTTACATTGGCGGCGGCTTCGGCGGAAAGCTGTTCCTGCGCTCCGATGCCCTTCTCGCAGCGCTCGCGGCACGTGCGGCGAAGCGCCCGGTCAAGGTGGCGCTGCAGCGCCCGCTGGTCGCCAACAATACGACCCACCGCCCCGCGACCATCCAGCGCATCCGGCTGGGCGCATCCCCGAACGGAACGTTGACCGCCATCGGACACGAATCCTGGTCAGGCAATCTGCCGGGCGGCTCGCCCGAGGAAGCCGTGCAGCAGACCCGCTTTCTGTATGCTGGCGCGCATCGGCTGGCGGCCATGCGATTGGCTGCGCTGGATCTTCCCGAAGGCAATGCAATGCGCGCGCCCGGCGAGACGCCCGGACTGATGGCCCTGGAAATCGCCATGGATGAAATGGCAGAGAAGGTCGGACTGGATCCGATCGAGTTCCGCATCCGCAACGATACGCAGGTCGACCCCAGCGATCCGTCTCGCCCATTTTCGCAGCGACAACTGGTGCAGTGCCTGCAGTCAGGCGCCTCGCGCTTCGGCTGGAAGCGTCGCAGCACTGTCCCGGCCGCCAATCGAGATGGACGCTGGATGGTCGGCATGGGTGTGGCAGCGGGCTTCCGCAACAACCTGGTGATGAAGTCCGGCGCGCGCGTGCGCCTCGCCACTGATGGGCACGTGACCGTCGAGACCGACATGACCGATATCGGCACCGGTAGCTACACCATCATCGGCCAGACCGCTGCAGAGATGCTGGGTGTTCCCTTGGACCAGGTCACGGTGAAGCTGGGCGACTCGCGCTTTCCGGTTGCCGCCGGCTCCGGTGGCCAGTGGGGTGCCAACAGTTCTACTGCAGGTGTCTACGCGGCCTGCATGGCATTGCGGACCAAGGTCGCCAGCGCTCTGGGAATGGATGCTGCCGTGGCACGGTTCGAAGACGGCCATGTCATCGGTGGGCAACGACGCGCTGCCCTGACAGAGGCAACTCGCAGTGGCGAAGTCGTTGCCGAGGACAGCATCGAGTTTGGCACCCTGCAGGAGAAGTTCCAGCAATCGACCTTCGCTGCGCATTTCGTCGAGGTCGGCGTTGATGTCGCGACGGGCGAAACGCGCATCCGGCGGATGCTGGCCGTCTGCGCTGCGGGGCGCATCCTCAATCCCACGACGGCACGCAGCCAGGTCATCGGCGCGATGACGATGGGCATCGGCGCTGCGCTGTCGGAGGAACTGATCGTCGACCCACGCCTGGGCTTCTTCGTCAACCATGACCTTGCAGGCTACGAGGTTCCCGTGCATGCCGATGTGCCGCACCAGGAGGTCGTGTTCCTCGACGAGGCAGATGCGGTGTCATCCCCGATGAAAGCCAAGGGCGTCGGCGAGCTGGGTCTGTGTGGTGTCAGTGCCGCCATCGCCAACGCCGTCTACAACGCAACCGGTGTAAGGGTCAGGAACTACCCACTGACGCTGGACAAGCTGCTCGCGGGCCTGCCGGACCTCGCATGACAACAGTGCTCTTTCCCGCACCGCTGGACCTTGAAACGGGCAATGCACGGCCCGTACTGCGTGCTGCTGCCGATGCCGCGCGCAAGCGCTCTCCGGCGGTGCTGGCCATCGTGGTGCAGACCGAGGGCTCGACCTACAGCCGTGCGGGGACCTGCGTGTTGTTCGCCGGCGACGAACAGATCGGCTGGCTCAGTGGCGGCTGTCTCGAGCCGGAACTCGCACGTGCGGCCTGCAGGGTTGCAGCCGAAGGACGCGTTACCTGGGTAAAGATTGATACCCGTGATGATGCGGCGCTGTTCTCCGGCAACGCCGTGGGCTGTCGCGGCTGCCAGTGGATCGCACTGCTGCCGTTGCACCGGTTGCCGGGCTTGGCAGGCTGCCTGGATGCCTGGCTGCAGGGCCGCGACACCCTGTACATGTCCCTGGCAACCACGGGTCTTGTAGAAGGTCGCTGCGCTGGATCTTCGTTCTGCACCCAAGTGCCGGTGCTCGAGAGCGACGAGGCCATCGACACCAGTGCATGGCGCCTGCAGTGGCACCGGCCACCGCTGGTACAGCTGCATGGCGCTGGACCTGAGGCCTTGACGCTGGTGCCGATGCTGGAACACCAGGGCTGGCTGATACAGATCGTGGAGCCGCGAAGGGCGTGGCAGGCGCGCCTGCCATTGGTGCAGCAGAACATCGAGGTGCAAGCAGACCGCCAGGTGGATGCGGCACTGGTCATGCACCACAACTTCGAGCTGGACCTGGATGCGTTGCGATTGCTTGCCCTATCAGGAATTCCTTTCATCGGGTTGTTGGGCCCTCGCCAGCGCAGGGAGGATCTGTTCAAGGTGCTGAATGCAGAAACGCGCGCCGCACTTCAGCCCCGGCTGCGCTCACCCATCGGCCTGGCACTGGGCGGACGGGGGCCCGAGGCAATCGCCCTGAGCATCACCGCCCAGCTGCAGGCATGGCGTCATGGCAGCGCACTGGGCGGTACATGAGCGGGCACGCTGCTGTGGTGCTCGCCGCCGGGCTGAGCCATCGGCTGGGCCGACCCAAGCAGTGGCTGCAGGTCGATGGAGAATCATTGTTGCGGCGTGCGGCGCGGCTGGCCTCTGAAACAGATCCGGATGTCCTGATCGTCGTGACGCCGCAGGGCCCCGCTTTTGGTTCGGAACTGAGCGGACTGCGCGCCGTCCAGGTAGAGAATCCCGCGCCCGCGCTGGGCATCGGCAGCAGTCTCCGGCTGGCAGCGCCGCACCTCGGCACCGCCCGCCACGTGCTGGTCCTGGTCTGCGACCAGCCCCGCCTCCATGCAGCACATCTTCGCGACCTGCTCGATGCTGCGGCCAGCACGCCGTGCCACTGCGCTGCCACGCTGGAAGGTGGCGTACCGGGCTCGCCGGCCGTCGTCCCCGCCGCGTGGTTCAACGACCTGCCGCAGGGCGGTAGCGAACACGGTTTCGGTCGCCGCCTGCGGCAGACCCCGGGCGTCGCCCTTTGTGCCAGCGACGTGTGCCTAAGTGACATCGACAACCCGGATGATCTACGCGCCGCATCTGCCGCCGGGTGGATCGATACGCCGCCGGAATGACGACCGGTAGCGCCGGGCCATGCCCGGCGAGCGCAGCGGCACCTGAAGGCCTTAGCCAGGCGCGGCCCGACGCGACCACGACGGCGTCGATACGGTCGCGGCGCTGGACCAGGCGGGCGGTGATGACCGGCCACGCTGCGGCCGCGTGCGCGCCCGGCAGGTAGACCGCGGCCCGCACCACCACATGGGCGTCGCGCAGATCGGACAGGCTGTCGCCCAGACGCTGCAAGCTGCGCTCCTCGTCCTTCAGCTCCATCGCCGAATCCTGCAACAGCGCCAGCAGCACCCGCAGGCGGCGGATCGCCTTGCGCGCGGCATGGATGGCGGCATGCGGATCGTCCGACGCCGACAATGCCGCGATGATCGAGCGGCACTCCTGCGTCGCCCGTTTTCGAACCAGGTGGCCAGGGTCTGCTGCGGACATCGGGACTGCCCCGCGTGGGTGAATTCGCAGTGTAGCCCCAGCCCCGGGCTGCCCCGTTCACATTGCACCGGCCACGCGCGGGGGCCCTGCATCCGCACGCCACCCTCACGCCGCCCCCCACAGCCGGCGCTATGCTCCGCCGGTGCGGGAGGCTGCCGCACCACGCGCAGATCAGCGGTTTCAGCGTTCCCCAACGAGGATTCCATGATGGCCAAGCTCTTTCCGCACTACGGGCTGCTGGCGCTGTGCAGCCTTGCCCTCCCTGCCGCTGCCGTGGCCCAGGACGCGTCGATCGGATTCGGCCAGGACTCCACCACCACGCAGTCATCCAGCAGCAGCTCGCAGACCACCGTCACCACCCAGTCGGACACCGGCACCGGCAAGGATGGCAGCGATCAGACGCAGGGCGATTCCGGTTTCGGCAACATGGGATCGATGACCACCGAGACCACGACCACCGGCAGTTCGCATTCGGAATCACGCAGCGACGTTTCCGACGTGGAAGTGGACACTGGCCGCCCCGACAACCGCGGTGACGACTGGGGCCAGGATCGCCACCGGGGTGGCCCCCCGATCAACGACAGCGATCTGTTCGGCGACTGGACGCTGGGTCAGGAGAACGGCAGCAGCTGCACCATCACCCTGAAGGACAGCCAGTGGTTCGGCGGCTACGGCGCGTGGGTGCCGGCTGGCTGCCCCGATGGCTTCTACCCGGTCAACCGCTGGCTGCTGTCCGGCAACCAGCTGCTGCTGACCGATACCAGCAACCAGGTCATCGGCCGCTTCCGCCCGAGCGGTGGCGGACGCTGGTCGGGCCGCCGCGAGTCGGACGGCACCCGCATCTACCTCAACCCGCGGCAGCGTTGAGCGGACCGTATACGCGGCACGGACACCCCCCATCGCACCATGGGGTGTCCATTCCACCTGCCCCCTGACATGGCCGCTCCCACAGGCTCACGCCTGGTCGTCTACGCCGCACTGTTCGGCAACCTTGCCATCGCCATCGCCAAGTTCGTCGCCGCCGGCATCTCCGGCAGTTCGGCCATGCTGAGCGAAGGCGTGCATTCGCTGGTCGATACGCTCAACGAGGTCCTGCTGCTGTACGGCCTGCGCCGTGCCGAGAAGTCACCCGACACGCTGCATCCGTTCGGTTATGGGCGTGAGCTGTATTTCTGGAGCTTCATCGTCGCCCTGCTGGTGTTCGCCGCCGGCGCCGGTGTATCGGCCTACGAAGGCATCCAGCACATCCGCCATCCGCAGCCAGCCACGAACCACGCCCTCAGCTACACAGTGCTGGGCATATCACTGCTGTTCGAGGGCAGCTCGTGGTACATCGCCCTGCGCGAGTTCCGCCGCAGCAAGGGGGCGATGGGCTACTTCGAGGCCTTCCGGCGCAGCAAGGACCCGTCCACTTTCACGGTGCTGCTGGAAGACAGCGCGGCGCTGCTCGGCCTGGGCTTCGCGCTCGCCGGACTGCTCGCTGCGCAGCTGCTGGACATGCCCGTGCTCGACGGAGTGGCCTCGCTGTGCATCGCCGCCGTGCTCGCGGTGACCGCCTTCCTGCTTGCCCGCGAAACCAAGGGCCTGCTGGTGGGTGAGCCGGCGCACCCGGCGGTGGCAAAGCGGATCATGGCGGTGGCGGCGACCGATCCCGATGTGCTGCGTGCAAATGGCGTGACCACCATGCAGATGGGTCCGGAACAAGTGGTCGCCATGCTCAGTGCCGAGTTCGAGGACGACCGCCGCACACCGCAGATCGAAGCCTGCATCACCCGTATCGAGACGGCGGTCAAGGACGAATTTCCCGAGCTGGTGGCATTGTTCGTCAAGCCGCAGACCCCGGAAGTCTTCGCTGCACGGCGGGCCGCCCTGAAGAAACACACCTGAAACGCGGTCGGCCGACCTCACGCGGGCATCACCAAGCAACGCGGGATGCTAACAATTACCCCACTAGCGTGGGGCCTGCCCCGCCCTTCCCCGCAGAAGCCAGCGCGCCAGTTATGGATGAAGCTTTCCGACTTTGCGAGATCGAGCGTCTGGGAGTTCTCGACACTCCGTCCGAACCCGTCTTCGATGCGATCGTGGCCGCCGCCCAGACCGCCACCGGCATGCCGATGGGCCTGATCTCCATCGTTGCCGAGCACCGGCAATGGTTCAAGGCCAATATCGGACTGCCGGATACCAGCGAAACGCCGCGCGACATTTCCTTCTGCACGCACGCCATCGAGCGCGACGCGTTCATGGAGGTTCCCGATGCGCGCCAGGATTCTATGTTCGCCGGTAATCCGCTGGTCACCGGCGGGCCGCGCATTCGCCATTACGCCGGCATCCCGGTCAGTAGCGCTCAGGGCGCACGCATCGGAACCCTGTGTCTGTTCGACACAATGCCCGGCGTCCTTTCACCATCGCAGCGCGAACTGATGGTGCACCTGGGCCGGGTCACCACCCAGGTACTGGAACAGCGCGCCACGCTGCTGCTGAAAGTCGACCAGGCGCAGCGCCTGCACAGCGACCTCAAGCGCAGCGAGGATTTCCTCGAACGTACCAATACTGCGGCCAAGGTCGGTGGCTGGGAACTGGATCTGACCAGCAACGAGGTGCGCTGGACCCGCGAAACCAAGCAGATCCATGGCGTGCGGGCCAGCTACCAGCCGACCCTGGACAGCGCCCTCTCGTTCTACCGCGAGGACAGCCGCGCCATCATCAGGGCCTCGGTGCAGCGCTGCATCGAAGCGGGAACCCCGTGGGAAGTGCAGCTGCCGATGGCCACCGCCGACGGCCGCGCGATCTGGACGCGCGTGGTCGGCAGCCGCCAGCAGGTCGAGGGGCGGCCACGCCTGGTCGGGGCCATCCAGGACATCACCGAGGAACGCGCGGTGCTGGACGCGCTGGAGGCCAGCGAGGTGCGCTACCGGCGCCTTTTCCACTACAGCCTGGGCCTGATCTGCACGCACACCCTCGACGGCACTGTGACCTCGGTGAACCCGGCGGCGGTACAGTCGCTGGGGTTCCCCGAGAGCCAGATGGTCGGCCGCAGCCTGTGCGACCTGATGCCTGCGGACAAGCGCGATGCCTTCAAGGCCTATCTGGCGCGGATCGAGAGCAACCACACCGACGCCGGCGTGATCGAGCTGATCGCCGCCGATGGCAGCCGCCGCTACTGGGCCTACAACAACGTCCTCGACAGCGAGGCGCACCCGCCCTTCGTGCTCGGCCACGCGCAGGACGTCACCGCGCTGCGGCAGCAGGAAGAACGCCTGCGCGAACTGTCCCAGCGCGACCCGCTGACCCTGTGCCACAACCGCCGCTACCTGCACCGCCTGGAACAGCTGGAGACCGAATCCTGGGCCTGCGTAGTGTTCGACCTGGACCACTTCAAACAGGTCAACGACACCCAGGGCCATCGTCGCGGCGATGCCATCCTTGTCGGGTTTGCTGCCTTCCTGCGCTCGCCCCTGGGTGCCGGGGAAAGCGAAGTCCGGCTGGGCGGCGATGAATTCATGGTGGTGCTGATCCAGCCGGCCCGCGAGCGCCTGCAGGCGCTGCTGGACTGGTACGAGCATAACGCCGGCCTCGCCCCGATCGCGTTCTCCATGGGCGCCGCCACGCATGCCCCTGGCGAGCTGGTCGCCGACACCATCCATCGCGCCGACAACGGGTTGTACAGCGCCCGCGAGCGGGCCCGTCGGGTCCATCGCGAGAATGACGGCTTGGTGCGGGGGACGTCTGCGTCCACATCCGATTAAGCCTTCCATCACGCCCTCCAGCGAGCGCTGCGGGCACCCTGTCTGCAGGTTCCACGGAGACAGTGCCATGCCCAATACCGGACGTTTTTTCGTATTGGCTCTCGATGCAGACAGGGGCCCCGCAGGCGTCATCGTGCAGATCCGTTCGATGGCACTGCGTTGCGAAGCCTGCGGTGAGGTCTCGCGCAGCGAAGGTGCACAGATCGCGCGGCTGGATGGCGGCACCGTCCTCGCCTGCACTCATTGCGGCGCGACCCAGGCCGTGGCCAACGCGCGGCTGGCGGAGTGCGACCACGTCATGGCCGTCACCTCGTCGGCCGTCGCCACGGCCGGTGTGGCGCCGCTGCCAGGTCGAGGACGTGGATGACTGGAGAGGCGCCGGTCAGGATCCGCTGCCTGGCCCGTGCAGGAAGTCATTCATGCGCTGCAGTTCATCGTCCAGCGCCACGCGGAACGCTGCTTCGCGCGGCGCCTTGCCAGTGACGTAACCCAACGCCGGTTGCATTCTGCCCTCTCACGCCGTGAGGTTGGCCCAGCCGATGATCTGGTCGCGCCACAACATCGGCAGTGCGTAATAGCCGAACCGCCGCTTCGCTGCGGGGGTGTAGGCCTCGAACTTGTAGGTCCAGCCCCAGAGCAGCTCGAAGCGGCGACGATCCCACGCCACCGGATCGAACGGGGCCAGCAGGCGAACCTGCTCATCCACGGCGAAGCGCCACGAGCGCGGATTCTCTTCCACGGGCCAGTACCAGGTCGTCCCCTCGACAACGCCGCTGGCCAGCGTATGCCGGGCCTCTCGCAGCGCCTGCTGCAGCGGTGCCGCCAGGTGTGGCGCGCCATAGCCGAGCAGGCGCACCAGGTAGGTCAGGCTGGCGGCCGGCAGGGGCGCGTACTTGTGCACCACCACGTCGACCAGGGCGGCGGCACGCTCCGCCTGCGCGGCCGCGCCGGTGTCTACCTGTGGGTGATCGGCCACGCTGTAGATGCGTGTTCCGCTGTCGCGCCGCTGCACCCGCAGCATGCCGCGGTAGTGCATGCCATCGAGCAGATGGGTGCTGGCGTTGCTGGTGCCGCCCCAGTAGTTGCTCACCCGGCCATGCGCGAAGGCCTGGTCCACCTCGCGTGGATGCACGCTGCCACGCGCCCGAACGAATTCGAGGACCTCAGCCGCCCTGCGGCGGGTCGCCGCATCCCAAACCCGCGATGAGACCCGCGGGTGCATCAATGCCAGCAGTTCGCGCGGCAGAAAACCATAGTTGACCAGGCAATCCTCTTCCACCGGCAGGCGCGCGTAGCGTCGTTCCAGATCACCGGCCCGATAGCCCTTGACCCGATGGCGCAGGGTCAGGTCCTGGGCGCGGGCCGGTGCCCGGATGGGATCGGCCTGCACGAACCCGAGGCGACGGATGGCCGCCAGCAGGGTTGTTGGCCTGAACAGCGTGCGCGCAATGGCATGGCGGCGCAGATCATCGAGGGTCGGTGTAGCGGGCATGCCCCATTGTCAACGATCGCTCAGCGGCCGACCACCATCACATAGCCCGCCAGCACCGCCAGATGGCCCACGTAGTAGAGATAAAATGACCAGCGCCAGCGTGGCACCCGCCACGGCACCCGGGCCACTGCCCACAGCAGTGGCACCGCCAGCAGCGCCCAGCCATTGCCATTGGTCCAGCACAGCGCGGCCAAGGCCACCAGCGGCAGCCACCACAGCCGGTTGCGGAACGCGATCCAGCCCAGCACCACCAGCGCCACACCCGCCCACTGGTAGTCGACCAGCATCGGCAGCACGCCACCCGCCAGCAGTATCAGCCAGGCCCGGCCCTGCGCCAGCGCGAGCACGGCCAGCGCCGCAACGACGAAGGTCAGCAGTATGTTCAACGGAAGTGGCTGACCGAAGGCCAGCAGATGCAGCGGCTGGGCAATCGCCCCCCAGAGCAGCAGGCGCCGGATCGATCTGCCGAGGTCAGCGCCGGGCTGGGCCAGGTTGCAGGCCATCACCAGCGCGAACAGCGGAAACGCGACGCGCCCCAGCTCGCTGACAACCGGCACATAGCCACCGAACACGACCTTGGCGACGTGGTCGCCGGTCATCAGCACAAGCGCGACCCATTTCAGCAGCTCGCGTCCGCCACTGCTGAGCGTATACGGCACTACGCCCTGCTTCGCTGCATCCTGCTGGTCCATGCCGCTCCCGGAGTGATGGCAGCCTGCGCGCGCACGGCCGTCCCTGTACGCCGAGGATACTGGAACCACGCGCGATGCGACGCCGTCCTGCAGGCAGCGCTATGCTTGTCGTTCCTGCACGTGAGACACCGCCATGCGTACGCTCTTTCCGCCGATCACGCCTTACCGCGAGCATCGCCTTGCCGTGGACGCACTGCATACGCTGCATATCGAAGAGTGCGGCAACCCGGAGGGCATCCCCGCCGTGTTCCTGCATGGTGGCCCGGGGGCCGGCGTCTCGCCCACGCATCGTCGCTTCTTCGACCCGGCGCGGTACCGCATCGTGCTGATCGACCAGCGCGGCTGCGGTCGCTCCACGCCGTTCGGCGAACTGCGTGACAACACCACCGCGCACCTGGTGGAGGACATCGAGCGGGTGCGCGCGCACCTCGGTATCGAGCACTGGCTTGTGTTCGGCGGCTCCTGGGGCTCCACCCTTGCCCTCGCCTATGCGCAGGCGCATCCGGAGCGCGCAACCGGCGTGATCGTGCGGGGTGTATACCTGGGTCGCGCCGAGGAGAACGCCTGGTTCGCCGAGGCTGACGGCGGCGCCCGCTGGATCTTCCCCGAACGCTGGGCGCGCTACGAAACGCATATTCCCGAGGACGAGCGTGGCGACCTGATTGCCGCGTACTGGAAGCGGCTGGACAGCGCCGACCAGGACACACGCATTGCCGCGGGCCTTGCCTGGCTGGGATGGGAAGACCACGCCGCCACGCTGGTGCACGATGTCGATGCGGTCTCCGATGCCGATCCGCTGGATATCCTGGCCAAGGCCCGCATCGAAGCGCACTACTTCCGCCACAACGCATTTCTCGAGCACGGCCAGCTGCTGCGCGACGTCGATCGCATCCGCCACCTGCCCGCAGTGATCGTGCAGGGGCGCTACGACATCATCTGCCCGGCCCGCAGCGCCTGGGACCTGTCCTGCGCCTGGCCGGAAGCCCGGCTGGAGATGGTGCTGTCCGGGCACAGCGCGACCGAACCGGCCACCACCGACGCGCTGGTCCGCGCGACCGACGCCTTCGCGGACCGTTCCACAGGTCTGTAGATCCACGCCATGCGTGGATGCCGTCGCGACCCCAGTAGATCCACGCCATGCGTGGATGCCGTCGCGACCCCCAGTAGATCCCCGCCATGCGTGGATACCGTCGCGACCCCAGTAGATCCACGCCATGCGTGGATGCCGTCGCGACCCCCAGTAGATCCACGCCATGCGTGGATGCCCCTGCGCGCAGGCAGCAGTGCCGACCAGAGGTCGGCACCCACCGCGGCAGAGCGCGCCCTTTATACCAACGTATATCCGCGCTTACCCACGGGCATCTAGGCCCGGCGCGGCCGCGCGCGGACAATAGCGCCACCGGCCACCACAGACCCCACCGGAGGAGACGCTGATGGACCCCGACCCTGCCGGGCGCACCGCGCCCCGGAGTGCCGCCCCCTGTTTCCTGCTGGCGCCCATCGCCGGTCCCTGTCCGCACGCGTGATGGGGGCCCCGGGCGTCGCCTGCCCGGAGTTTCCCCATGTCCTACAAGATCCTCTACATCAGCCTGCGCCGCCTGATCGGTGAGCGCGATGTCGCCGGCCTGCGCAGCCGCCTGCTGCAGCGCGGCCCGGTGCTGTTCGCCCATGCGTTGGCGCTCGGCTCACCGCGGGTCGTCGCCGACGCGCTGTCGATGCTGCCGATCAGCGAGCGCATCACCGTGCTGCGCCACCTGCCCCACCCCCTGCGCGACGCCATGAAGCCCCTGTGCATTGGTGGCAGCCAGCGCCTGCACCTGCAGCCGTGGTCGCCGTCCGTGCTGGCCCTGCGCCGCGCCTGACCCACGCTACTTCGCGACCCGGCACGCCCGGGTCGGCACTTTCGAGGATGATCCCATGAGCCTGCTCAACGCTTGGTTCAACGCCTTCCTGCGCAGCCGCCGCGCGGGCAGCCTGTTCCGCCGCCGCGCCCTGCCAGAGGCCGGCTTTGGCCGTGGTGCGGCAGATGCCGCGCCCTCCGCGCTCACCGATGGACTGCTGACCCTGGCCCGCCTCGATGAATCCCGCCTGCTGGCCGCGCTGGATTCGCACAGCGACGGCCTCAGCCCGCAGGAGGCCGCTGATCGCCTGGCCCGTCTCGGTCCAAATGAAGTCGATCACGAAAAGCCGCTGCCGTGGTGGCGCCATCTGTGGCAGTGCTACCGCAATCCGTTCAACCTGCTGCTCAGCGTGCTGGCGGCGGTGTCCTGGTTGACCGAGGACGCCAAGGCCACGGCGGTGATCGCTGCGATGGTGGTGCTCTCCACCCTCATCCGCTTCGTGCAGGAGGGCCGCTCCAACCGCGCGGCCGAGCGGCTGAAGGCGCTGGTCGGCAACACCTCGCGGGTCCTGCGCCGCAGCGCGGGCACCGAAGCGGCGGAACTGGCCGACCAGTACTTCGGCGCGCACCTGCACAGCCGTCGCCCCTCGCGCCTGCTGGACCTGCCGATCCGTGCACTGGTACCGGGCGACCACATCGTGCTCTCGGCCGGCGACATGATCCCGGCCGACTGCCGCGTGCTGAGCGCCAAGGACCTGTTCGTCGCCCAGGCGGCGATGACCGGCGAGTCGCTGCCGGTAGAGAAATTCGCCAGCCCCGGTGACGCCGAGGCCGGCCTGATGGAACAGGCCAACCTGTTGTTCATGGGCACCAATGTGGTGTCCGGCACGGCCACGGCGGTAGTGCTGGCCACCGGCAACCGCACCTACTTCGGCACGCTGGCCCAGCGCAGCACCGCGACCGAGCGTTCGCCGACCGCGTTCCAGGCGGGGGTCAACAGTGTCAGCTGGCTGCTGATCCGCTTCGCCCTGGTGATGGTGCCGTTCGTGCTGCTCGTCAACGGCTGGACCAAGGGCGACTGGACCGAAGCCTTCCTGTTCGCGCTGTCGGTGGCGGTCGGGCTGACCCCTGAGATGCTGCCGATGATCGTCACCTCCACCCTCGCCAAGGGCGCGGTGCTGCTGTCGCGGCAGCGGGTCATCGTCAAGCGCCTGGACGCGATCCAGAACTTCGGTGCGATGGAGGTGCTGTGCACCGACAAGACCGGCACCCTCACCCAGGACCGCATCGCGCTGGAGCGCCACACCGATGTGTTCGGCCAGGATTCGGAGGACGTGCTCAAGTTCGCCTACCTCAACAGCCACTTCCAGACCGGGCTCATCAACCTGCTCGACCGTGCCGTGCTCGAGCACGTGGAGCTGCAGAGCTCGCTGCGCCTGTCGCAGGACTACCGCAAGGTCGACGAGATTCCGTTCGACTTCCAGCGCCGCCGCATGTCGGTGGTGGTGGCCGAGCGCGAGGATCACCACGAGCTGATCTGCAAGGGCGCGGTGGAGGAGATGCTGGCGGTGTGCAGCACCGTGCGCGAGGGCGACATCGACCAGCCGCTGGATGCGGCGCGGCTGGCGCGGGTGCGGCAGACCACCCAGGAACTGAACGAACAGGGCCTGCGCGTGGTGGCCGTTGCGATGAAGGAGACCGCGGCCAGCCAGTCGGTGTATTCGCAGGCCGATGAGTGCGGCCTGACCCTGGTCGGCTACGTGGCCTTCCTCGACCCGCCCAAGGAATCGACCGCGCAGGCCTTGCAGGCATTGGCCGCGCATGGCGTGGAGGTCAAGGTGTTCACCGGTGACAACGAGCTGGTGACCGCCCGTGTCTGCGCCCAGGTCGGGCTGGAGGTCGATGCCATCGTGACCGGGCCGCAGATCGAACGCATGGACGATGCTTCGCTTGCGCATGCCCTGCAGCAGCACCGGGTGTTCGCCCGCCTGACGCCGCTGCACAAGGAGCGGCTGGTGCGCTGCCTGCGCGCGCAGGGCAAGGTGGTCGGCTTCCTGGGCGATGGCATCAACGATGCCCCTGCCCTGCGGGCGGCCGATATCGGCATCAGCGTGGACAGCGCGGTGGACATCGCCAAGGAGGCGGCGGACATCATCCTGCTGGAAAAGAGCCTGATGGTGCTGGAGGAGGGCGTCATCCAGGGCCGGCGCACGTTCTGCAACATGCTCAAGTACATCCGCATGACCGCCAGTTCCAACTTCGGCAACGTGTTCTCGGTGCTGGTTGCTTCGGCGTTCCTGCCCTTCCTGCCGATGCTGCCGCTGCAGCTGCTGGTGCAGAACCTGCTGTATGACGTTTCGCAGGTCGCCATCCCGTTCGACAACGTGGACGAAGAGCTGGTGCGCCAGCCGTTGAAGTGGAACCCGGCCGACATCGGGCGCTTCATGGTGTTCTTCGGGCCGATCAGCTCGATCTTCGACCTCTGCTGTTTCGCGCTGATGTGGCATGTGTTCGACGCGCGCACGGTGGCCGACCAGAGCCTGTTCCAGTCCGGCTGGTTCGTGGTCGGCCTGCTCACCCAGACCCTGATCGTGCACATGATCCGCACGCCCAAGGTGCCGTTCCTGCAGAGCATCGCCGCGCCGGCCCTGCTTCTGATGACCGCGGCGATCATGGCCATAGGCGTGCTGCTGCCGATGAGCCCGCTGGCTGGCTACTTCAAGCTGCAGGCCCTGCCGCTGGGTTACTGGCCGTTCCTGGTTGCAATCCTGTTCGGCTATGCGGTACTGACCACGGCGATGAAGCGGCTCTACATCCGCCGCTACGGGTGGCAGTGATGCTGGGCCTGCAGGTGAACCTGCCGCCGTTCGACGCCGGTGCGACGCTGGGCTCGCTGCTGAGCCTGACCGTGGCCTTCGTGCTCGGCGCCGCGATAGGGCTGGAGCGGCAGCTGCGCCAGCGCACCGCAGGGCTGCGCACCAACACGCTGGTGGCGGTGGGTGCAGCGGTGTTCGTCGATCTGGCGGTGCGCTTCCACGATCTGTACGGCGGCCCGCCCTCGCCGCTGCACGTGGTCGCCTACGTGATCTCAGGCGTTGGCTTCCTTGGCGCCGGCGCGATCATGAAGGACGGTGCACAGGTTTCGGGCCTGAACACTGCGGCCACGCTGTGGGGCTCGGCGGCGGTCGGTGCGTGTGCCGGCGTCAAGCTGCTGCCGGAAGCGGTGATGGCGGCGGTGTTCGTGCTGGCCGCCAACACCCTGCTGCGGCCGGTGGTCAACCGCATCCAGCGGCAGCCACTGGCACAGGGTTTCAGCGAGGCGACGTACGCGATCAACGTGGTCTGCCAGCGCGAACAACAGGCCGAGGTGCTGGACCGGCTGCTGTTGCTGCTCGAGCAGGCGCAGTACCCGGTGCGGGCGGTGGACCAGCGGCCGTTCGGCGAACGCGACGTGGAGATCGAGGCGGTGCTGTATGCGACCTCGGTCGATGCTGCGGAACTGGATGCGGTGCTGGAGAACCTGGCCGGCACGCCCGGCGTGTTGCAGGGGTTCTGGAATGCCAGCCTCGAAGAATGACCCACCCGGGTAGTGCCGCTGGCGGGGCATTGCCGGCGTGATCGGCATCCACCGGTAGCGGGGGGCGGGGGCCCCCCCGCGCCCGCCCGCCCGCGGGGGCGGACCACCCCCGGCAGGGGCCCG